>JBEBSM010000079.1:0-12074 GCA_040394315.1 Lujinxingia vulgaris | reverse complement strand
ACTTGCCCCAATCCGTTTTTCATACAAACTACATGCAGTTCATTTACCGACCCAACCACGGAGTATCACCATGAAAACCACCAGAATCATCGCCATCCTCTGCACCACCGCACTTCTATTCGCCTGCGACGCCCCCAAAACTGACGCCCCCAAAGCCGACGATCACCAGACCCACAAAGCCGAAGCAGAACACGCCCACGAACACGAACATGAAGCCAAATCCGACAAACCCGTCATGACCCTCGAAGACCTCCCCGAAGGCGTCAACATCGTCCAATACGAAATGCAACACCTCACCAAAGCCATGCAAGACATCCTCTTCCACATCGCCAACGCCGACCTCGCCAAAATCCCCGTCGAAATCAGCAAAGTCCATCCAATCTACGAACTAACCCACCAGGCACTGGAACAAGGCCTTTACCAACCTCCCGCAAACTCCGACAACGTCCCCGGATTCGCCTCCCGCGACGACGCATTCCACGAAGACCTCGTCGTCATGGTCCGCGCCGCCCGCGCCAACGACCTCCAGGCCACCACCGCCGCCTACGCCAAACTCGTCCAGGGCTGCACCGACTGCCACACCGAATTCCGCTTCGCCCAACCCTAATCCCCGCTTCGACCATGAGCAACAATAGAAGGATCGTCCCCCCAAACCCGCATAAACACTAGCCCCGCTCCCACCTCAGAGACGGGCACCAACCCACTTTCCACCCCGATTTCCCACACCCTTATAATAAAGAGACAAACCCACTTACCCCACCCGCAAATCCACCAGCCAGCCCCTCCGTTTTTTCCAGAAAACCCCAAACACCCCCTCATTTTCCCCACAGACACGATCCCACCAGTCAAACACACCCCGGCCACCCAAAACACGCCTGTCTGGAAACCAAACACACCCCGGCCACCCAAAACACGCCTGTCTGGAAACCAAACACGTCTCTGCGGCCCAAAACAAGACACCTGCCCCGGCCACTGACCTTCTGCGGCCCAAAACAAGACACCTGCCCCGGCCACCGACCTTCTGCGGCCCAAAACAAGACACCTGCCCCGGCCACCGACCTTCTGCGGCCCAAAACAAGCCTGTCTGGAAACCAAACACACCCCTGCCACCCAAAACACGCGACTTTGGAAACCAAACACACCTCTGCCACCCAAAACACGCATTTTCACAAAAAAGTGCCGCCGCAATGAGCTTCTGCGCCGGCACCTTCCACTTCTTCCCCCTAAAAACCCTTCCTTAATTCTTAATCCCCATACTCAACATGCTCGTCACCCGCCTCCTGAGCACCGTTCGTCCCATCATTAATATTCGTCATCTCCGCAAATCCCTTCTCCTCCAGAATCTGCGCCGCCACCGCACTACGCCCACCCGACCGACAGATCACAAAAATCTCCCGATCATCCTTCGCCGGAACCCCTCCCGCCTGCAATTTCGACAACGGAAACAACTCCGCCCCCTTCACATGCACCGCCGCATACTCATCCGCCTCCCGCACATCAAGCAACCGATAGTTCCCACCATCACGCAACTTCGCAAACTCCAAAAAACTCATTTCTTTCATACCCTTCTCCTTTAGTCTGATCCTTAACGATCAATATAATAATAATAATATACCGCACACCACAAAACCTTCACTAACTTTGCTTTTCCTTCGCGCGCCTTCGCGTCCTTCGCGTCTTCGCGCGAGGCTTTTGGTGTTGCCTTTGCTGTGCCTTTCCTACGCGTCATCACCGCAAAAATCCCGAACCGCCACATCCGGATCCGGATCAACCTGCAACTTATGAAACCCATAAGCCAACCGCAAATTCTTCACAAACCTTGAAAAAGTAAGCTCACCCTCCACAGCCCGCTGCAACTCCGCCAGGTCCCCACACCCCAACGCACGCCGCGCCACCGTAATCCGCCGATCTTCACCCACCGTCGGCTCCGAAAAACGCGCCACATACCAGTACACCGGCAAAAACTTCTCATGCCCCGGACGTTTTCGCTTCGTCAGAACAAGCCGCGACGAAACCGGATCTGCCAGCCCAACCTGGTCCACAACATACACTTTCGGACCAAACAACAAGCTCTGCATTCCGATCCCAATCCGCATGACCGCCATCACAAATCCGCGCTCCACCAGATCTGCGCGCAACGGATACGCATCACGCTGCGGCCGCAAATGCCCGCTATCCGGCGTCACATACACCACCGGCTCACATTCTTTGCCTTCGCGCCCAAACGCTGTCGGACAATACTTATAAGCTCCGTTATTCAAAACCTTGCGCGCTTCATCCAGGAAAAACATCTTGTCGTAATCCTCAAGAGTTACCGGATTTTCATGCTTTGCCTGCCGTGCATACCACCCGCGCTCATCACCGATCCCCTCGTAATTCTTTTCGCTAATCCGAATCTGCGTCCCACAATATCCAGCCCACGCAAAGATCCCCAGCACAACCAGCCCACCCACAACCTGCGTAATTTTTCGCGTCGAAACATCCCCAATCGACACCGACGCCACCGGCAAAAGCATCCCAAACAACGCCGGCAAAAACAGCCGGCCATGCATGAAATCCCCGCCAACTTTGATGACATACGCCGAATGAATCAGCCCACAAACCGCCGGCGTCAGATACGCCGCCAACCGCAAAAAGTCTCGATTACGCACGTTTTTAACGACGATCTTCGCCAGGAAAAAAAGAATTAGAAATAACGGAATTGCGAGCAAATAAAGCCCGTAGAAATGCTCCACATAATGCCAGCCCTGCTTCCAGTTCGAACCAAATGCAGACTTCGCAATCGCCGTATTCGGCACAATCGCCGCAAAATAACCCATCCGAAAAATCTGATAACCGACCGGAATTGTCCCCATCGCCACGCCAATTTTAAGCAACGTAACGAACTTAAAACCGCGCTTCGCAAAGGTCGCCCACAACAACGGCACCAGAAACCCAAAGCTAAAAAGCGCAAGCTCCGGCCGCACAAGAGGCCCAAGCCCCAGCACGATCGCCGTCCCATAAGGCAAAAACCCGCCTTTTTCAGAATCTGTCGCATAGACATCGACCATCCGCGCGACCAGAAAAAAGCACAGCCCGAGCCACGCCAACGACAGCCCGGTTTCCAGCGCCGAAGTCCCGAAATCCCACGCTACCGGCAACGCCACGTACGTGATCATCCCGGCCGGCAACATCTTTTTCCACGACAAACGCCGCAAAATCGAATCTTTTTCAGCCGTTTCATCACCAGAAAAACTGCCCGCCAACGTCACCGCACCGAGCTGCGCCAGCACAATTCCAGCGAGCGATAAAAATATCGAGCCCCACATCGCACCGACTTCCAGACCGATTCCCAACCAGCCCATCAGCGCAATAATCCCCATCCACAATGTACTGGTATACGCCTCGACGCGCTCACCGGCATTATAAACAGGCCCATCACCCGCCAGCAGATTGGCAACGATCCGAATATTGATAAAACCATCGTCCGCCGTCCAACGCCGATGCCAGATCATGACCGCAAAAATCAATACCGGCACAAGCGCGGCCAATCCCCATATCCAACGATAAATCCCAGCGAAACGCTTTTGCATAACCACCGACTAACTAATTTTCAGAATCTGTAGATTCGTGAACCCGAGAACGAAAAAGCTGAAAACACCGGAACGCAACGCCACGGTCGTGGTCGTAAATTTCCGCAAAGCCTGCCCGCTTATAACCTTCGATATTTTCAAGCTGATGAACACCAGGACAACGCAAATCCTCCGGCGCCTCCACCAACGTCTGATCCATATCCGGAAAACACGGCGTCAACTGACGCTGCGTGCCCGGCGCACGCACAAATTGCCCATCGTCATACGTCATCAGCGCCGAACTACCAAAAAAACAACCCGTTCGCGCATCACGATTCGTAAAAGTCACCCGCATCGCCGCCCGCCCATCCAGCAAATACTGATAATCGGCGCCAAACAGCGTGAACTGATCGTGCATATAACCGATAAAATGATCTGCAATCACCGCCAGCACTTTCCAATCTGCCGCCGGAGAAAACAACACATGCAGCCGGTGCGGATAGCACGGCACATCATCAATCTCCACATCGGAATTACACATCTCCGCAGAATCCAGCGTGCTACTCCACTCAAACAACACAAGCCGTTCGCCCATGCCATCGCCATCAAAGTCGGGCGCACACCGCATCGAAGCGCGCACAAAATCAAGCGGCGGAACCAACGCGCCGCCGTCCGCAGCCGGCCGCCCAAACGCCGGATGCTGGTCTTCAGAATCCTCCTGCCCACCCAACGCCTCCACCAGATGCGCAAGTTCTTCAGGATCTTCGATCAAACCCCGACCGCCTTCATTGAGAACCAGATCCGCACATTCTACCTGTTCCATGGCATGTTTTTCGCGTTTTCCCCGCAGCTCCACAGACTCCGCCGCACGCCTTGCAGCCAGCAACTCATCGGCCGCCCTATCCACCGCAACTTCCGCTGCCAGTGCATCGCGCCAGTTTATCCGCACCCGAAACTTGAGCTGGTTTTGCGTCCGATCTCCCGCCAGCGGCATCTTGTATTCGTTGAGCGTACGCCCAATACACGCCAACTGTTCGTCATACAAATAGCCACGCGTAACCGTATATTCGACCTGGTTTTTGACTTCACTTTTCTCTTCAACAGCCGACAACGAAACCTGCACAACCGCATCCGGTTTGTCGTACAAAAGCCCGAGCTCATCCTCGAAACACGCCCCCAGACCCACCAACAATTTCGATACGCTCTCACGCGCCAGCAGCGAACCCACAACCTCCGTCGCTTCTGTCACAACCGTTCGCGCATAACGCCGCGTATCCGTCGGCCACCGCAACAAATGCGGTCGCTCGCCGCGCATAATCAAGACTTCATCACCCGTCAAAACCACCAGTTCTTCTGCACCATCGCCGTCCAGATCGACGGCCATCATACTTTCCACCGGCGTTTTCGTCGCGATTTCCGCGACTTTGCCCTCGGTGCGCGAAACAATCGACAGCCCACCGTCATGCAATTTTGCGAACTCGTACGTTTGCCCGTCACCACTGAAGTCGAAGAAAAAGTTCTCATCCACCGCATAGGCGCCCTGCAGTTTCGTCGCGTAATTCTCCAACGGACGAACAGGCACATCGTCCGCCTTGCTCGCGTCCTGACACTTCAACAACCGTCGGCCACTCGTTTTTTCTACGCCCACCATTACCGGACAACCGCGAGGCTGAACCGACCAAACATCCGCATTACTTCGCAAAAACAACGTCGGTTCACCGGCCGCTACAATCGCCGGCAACCCATCGCCCTGCAAATCCAACGCCCAGAACGCCGAGCCCCGCCCTTGCTCATCCTGCTGCCAGGCAAACGTTCGGTAAACTTCCCCCTTTGCATTGAAAAAAATCAGCCCGCTGCGGTTGTAAAGAACCAGCGGAACCCACGGATCTGGCCACTGATACATGCCATACGACCAGTCCACGCTCGGCTCTTCCACCACCACATTGCCCGGCCGCCGCGCAGGCCGCATCGGCACACGCGGTCCCGAAACCCCATCCGACCGCGAAGCATTCGCTGATTTCCCGGACGCACAACCAACGGCCAGCCCCGCAACCAGCGCGCATCCAAGCGATAAAACTACAATTTGGTAATAAAGACGCATTCGTTTACAGACCCAAAAAAATGAAACAACGACTGCACCAAATACCACGTCTACAAACCAATTGAACAGGAAAAGCCGGACTGACTTGCGACCACGACGCTCAAAGAATAGGCTGCGCCCGCAAACGATTTCCAACCACGAATTTTATGATCGCTGTCTTATATGTATGAGTTGTCATGTTGTTCAAATCAAAAGCAACGAATAGCACCCGCCTGATAATTTGCATGCTCGTCGCATTACTTTTCACCGCATGCGGCGCCGGCACAGCCCCACGTTTCACACCGGATATTCAGCGATCGTTTGTCGAAAACCCCATGCGCCGCATGGATACCGAACTTTTGACCGTCTATTATCCAGAACATCGTCAGGCGGAAGCACAGCAATTCGCAGCACAGCTCGAAGCCTGCGTTGCAGAAATCTCAAAACACCGCGTCAGCGACGCCAAACGCGGAAAAATCCCCGTTGTCATGCCCGAAGTTGAGTTCAACAACGCCTACGTCAGCATGGGCTCCGGCGGAAATCCCCCGCACATGCTCGTCCCCACCTATTTTACCACCGACTTTTTCACCCAACTCGGCATGCCACCCGACGCCTCGTTCATTAGCTGCCACGAGGCCGTCCACTTCATCCAGGCCGCCGAAATCTCCGGCGCCCCATCGTTCATCAACACCTTCTTCGGCTACGCTTACACACCCCAGATCGGTATCGATTTCTGGTTCTGGGAAGGACTCGCCACCTACTACGAAACACGCTTAAACCCGGGCGTCGGCCGCATGGCCTCACCCTTCTGGCACCAGACCTTTGCGGCAGGATTTGCCGGCAAAAACATCACCTCCAGCGCACTCCACACCGCAAACCGCGAAATCAGTTTCGGCGGCCAATACCTCGTCGGCTCACACTTCATCAGCTATCTGGCCGAAGCCTACGGCGAAGAAAAGCTCTGGGAAATCATCGACCGCCAATCCGACACCATCCTGATCCCCTTCGGCACCAACATACGCTTCCGTCTCACATACGGAAAAAGCCTGCATGATTTGATCGGCGAGTTTTCGGAACACTTCAAAAAATCCTATCCGGAGAGAATGCGGAACGCAGATCAACAAACCATCCGCAACGCCGGCAAGTCCGCACAATGGGCCGTTGCACCCGACGGCACCCAGGCACAAATCACGCGCAACCTCGACACCAGCGAACAGCTCACCGTCTGGTCACCCGACGGCACACTCCTCTACAAGCGCGCCTTTCCCGACGTGTTGCCGCCCCGAAAACTCATCCTCAGCTACCTTTACAGCGGACTGAGTTTCACCGCCGATTCAAAAAACCTGTATTTCACCGCTATCACGCAGGGCGAAACCAACGAGCAAACCCTGCTTCTTCACCTCGATCTCCGGACCCAGAAATTAAACATCCTCGCTGAAAATATGCGCGGCGCAGGCGGCACCATCACACCCGACGGCAAACGCTACATTTTCAATCGCGCCAACGGAAACCGCCACGACCTGGCCTTTTTTGACCTGCAAACACGCAAGTTCGGCACCTTATACACCATGCCAGCCCGGACCTTCTCCGTCTCCCCGCGCGTTTCACCCGACGGCAAACGCATCGCCGCCGTCGTCATGCAAGGCCCAAACGCCAACATCTGGCTTTTCTCTGCCACCACCGGCGAAAAACTCGCCGAAATCACCAACTCCACGGCCACCCCCGACAACAGCCTGCCCCAGGTACATCGCGATCCAACCTGGCTCGACAACAATACCCTGCTCGCGTCCACCGAAATCGACGGACGCTTCCAGATTGTCCGCTACGACCTGGCGACCAACACAAAAACCCAACTCAGCGACGTCCCCTATCTGGCAGTCCAACCCTTTGCCATCGACGACAACACCGTCGGTTTCCTGAACCTCGACGGCTGGGAATGGACCATCGACACGCTCCCAATCACCGGCTCCGAATTCGTAAAACCCGCAGAAGCCCAAGCTGCTGACGAAACACCATCGTCGCTCCAAGAAGCGCTCACCCTTCCAGAAATCCAGCCGCTGGAAATCACGGAAGACCAGCCCTACTCACAATTCGACGGCCTTTTTGTACCACGCCTCCACGTGCCATCCTTCACCTGGGCTGACACCTACAAAGTCCTCGGCCTTGAAATCGGCGGACTCGACACGCTTGGATTCCACGCCTGGTCCGTCGGATTTTCCTTTGAGTTTGTCAACTCGCTGCCAGGCTTTTCCGCCCAATACGTCAACACCCAGCTCGCCCCCTGGTATCTCTACTTCTCTGCTTCCCAGGACTGGGTTTTCAACAGCTATGTCGTCGAAGACGAAACCAATACCGAATTGTTTCCACAAGAAATTTACCGACTCGACCGCCGCGACCGACAATTCAGCGCCAACGTAGTCCGACAATTCTACGACATTCCCCTGGCCCTCAGCATCCTCGGAACCGAACTCTATCGCCCAGAAGCCAGCCTGTTTGACGCCGAAAGCCGCGCGTTTTTGGGCGCAAAAGTCGCCGCTCAATACGCCGCCGGCCGAGGCTCCGCCTACGGCGGCGCCAGAAACCTCTTCGCCTTGAACCTCTCGGCAGCCGCCTATCCTTCACAAGTCGGCTCAGACTTCTCGCTCGGAGATCTACGCGCAGAAACCACCATTCAACTGCCGCTGCCGTTCTCAAATCTACACAGAATCCGCATCAACGGCCGCGCCCGAACCCTGCTCGGAACGCCCGACAACGTAAACCTATTACGCGTTGGCGGAATCCAGCCCAATGGAGTAATCTCCGGAAACACTGTTCCCCGCGCCGAGCAACTCTCCGACATTTTACCCGAAGGCTTTGGCTTTTCCGAAAGTCTCCGCGGCTACGAAGACTACGGATTCGCCACCAACCAATTACTCGCTGCAGAAATCGACTACCGATACCCCATCATCATCGACGCCGGCACAGCTTCCACACTCTGGGTTTTACCGTCTGTTTTCCTACGTCAGATCAACCTCGAACTATTCGCAACCGCCGCAACATTTGGCCTGACCGAAAGAAATCACTCCGCTGTTGGAGCAAGTATCGATCTTCAATTGTTATTCTGGTTGCTGCCGCTTGAAGTACGCTTTCAAACCGCAAAAAGACTGGTTGACGACAACGCTCTAGTCCATACCCTCTCCATCGGTGTTGGACTTCAATAAATACAACGATTTTCTAATCACATAATCATAATTACTAACCAACGAGAAAAACATGCACGTATTTACCGATACAACCCTTAATGGCCTCCAACCAAAAACCCGTAACCGCGACGAAATCGACGCACGCTACAAATGGAACCTCAACGATATCTACCCCAACTGGGAAGCATGGAAAGCCGACTTCAAAACCATCCGCACCATGATGGATGAATTCGTCACGCTCGAAGGAAAACTCGGCGAAAGCGCCGAAACACTCGTGAAAGCATTCGAGCTGAACGACAAAATGGGCATGTTCTCCTACAAACTCTACCGCTACCCCCAACTCACCTTCGACACCGACCAGCGCGACAACGCCGTCGACGCCAAACTCCAAGAAGTTCAGATCCTATTCGCAGAATTCAGCACACGTTCTTCCTGGTTCAACCCCGAAATCCTCACCATCGACGAAGCCAAAGTCATGGGCTGGGTCAACACCACACCTGCACTCGAACCCTACCGATTCGCGCTCTCCGAAATCTATCGCTGCCAAAAACACGTCCTTGACGCCAAAAGCGAACAACTCCTCTCACTCTCAAGCCGTTTCCGCTCTGCGCCCGCCGAAGTCTATCAAGCACTCACAACCGCCGATATGGAATTCAAAACCATCACCCTCTCCACCGGCGAAGACGTCACCGTCAGCTACAGCGAATACCAAAAGATCCAACAAACCAACAAAAACCAGGAAGACCGCGCCAAAGCCTTCAAGGCCATGTACGAAGTCTTCAACAACAAGAAAAACACCATCGCCGGCATCTACAACGCCGTCTGCCAACGCGACTGGGCACAAGCTCAGGCAAAAAATTACGCCTCCACCGCCGAAGCCGCACTCGACGGCAACGCCATCCCCGTTTCCGTACTCGAAACCCTCATCAACACCGCAAAATCCGGCACCGAACCCGTCCGCCGCTACCATCGTCTGCGCAAAAAAGCGCTCGGCCTCACCGACTACCACCTCTACGACGGCGGAATCACCCTCATCGACTACGAAAAGCTCTACCCCTACGACGACGTCGCCGAAATGATCATCGACTCCGTCGCACCACTCGGCGAGGACTACCAGAACCGCATGCGCCAGGCGCTGGAAGGCGGATGGATCGACGTTTACGAAAACGAAGGAAAACGCTCCGGCGCCTACTCCGCCGGCGTCTACGGCGTCCACCCATACATGCTCATGAACTACAACGACACCCTCGACCAGGTCTTCACCCTGGCCCACGAACTCGGCCACTCACTCCACACCATGCTTTCCGCCGAAACCCAACCCTTCGCAACCGCCAACTACACCATTTTTGTCGCCGAAGTCGCCTCCACCACCAACGAAGCGCTTTTGCTCGACTACATGCTCGCTCGTGCCACCGACCCCAAAGAACGCATCGTCCTTCTCCAAAAAGCCATCGACGGAATCCTCGGCACCTTCTACGCCCAGTCACTCTTCGCCGACTACGAACTCCAGGCACACCGCCTCGTCCAAAACGGCCAACCCATCACCGCCGAAGCACTCAGCGAAATCTACTTCGAACTCGCCAAAAATTACTACGGCGACGCCGTCAACCTCGACGAACTCTACCGCATCACCTGGGCCCGAATCCCCCACTTCTTCAACTCGCCCTACTACGTCTACCAATACGCAACCTGCTACGCCTCATCCGCCAAAATCGTCGCCGCACTCCAGAGCGATGACCCCAAAACCCGCGAAGAAACTCTCGAAAAATACCTCACCCTTCTTTCCAGCGGCGGAAACGATCACCCCATGACCCAGCTCCAAAAAGCAGGCGTCGACTTAAGCAAAGACGAAACCGTCCGCGCCGTCGTCAACCAACTCGACAGCCTCGTCGACCAACTCGAACAAGCTCTCCAGGAACTCGACACCTGATTCCTTAGATTCACGACAAACATAAATCACACAAAACGCCCGCTACTTTCCAAAAAGTAGCGGGCGTTTTGCTTCCTCAATAAACCAACAAAGTATTACAAAAAAGAATGCTATTTTATCCCTGCTTCCACACCCCAAAACCCCTGTCATCTCCAGCAAACACAACCCTAAACACCCTAAACACATGAAATTACTCACCTTATAGCAATTCTACGGCTGACAGGTTAACATGATGAATATCTGATGGTTGGGACTGTACTTTCAAAAAACAATGATCACGGCAAACACAGTATTCGGCGGTTTCTCCAGGTAATAAGTGCTGTCTACGTCTATTTGTATTGATAGCACACTGCGTATTTATTTTTATTCAGGTTTGGTGATTCAAATGAAATCAAGATGGATAATCAGTCTGTTTGCCGCCGTATTATTAGCCGGATGTACCGGCGAAATTCATGAAGGCTCCAACAACGCAGTCGATTCCGGCGGCTCTTCCCAGCCGACACCAGGAAATAATCTCACCGACACTTCTCAACAAAACAACTCCGACAATCCAGGCGAAGAACAAGCCTGCATGTCCAACGAACAGTTCTTCATGCGCAAAGTCTGGGCACAAGTCGCCCAGCCCACCTGCATTGCATGCCACAACGGCCAGGGCCTGGCATCGATAAGCAACATGATGCTCAACCGAGAACTTGGTTTCGGCGACCAACTCGGCCCCAACATGGCCGCCATGACCAACATGGCCACCCAAAAACACGCCGAACACGACAACCAATCTCACCTTCTCCTCAAGGTCACCAACACCTTACCCCACGGCGGCGGACAAATTCTCGCACCCGATTCACGCGAATTTAATATCCTCAAAGAATTCGTCGCACGCACCGAACAACCCGCAGACTGCCCAACGCCCACAGAATCCGATCCTTTCGAAAACGTAATCGGCCTCGAACCCCAGGATCTGTTCCGCAAAGTCGCAATCGCCGTCGGCGGACGCCTGCCCACACAGCAAGAAATAACAACCGTCACCAACGATGGCGAACCAGCCCTGAACACGGCGCTGGACAAACTCCTCAACGAAGACGGCTTTTACGAACGCCTCAAAGACGGATTCAATGATGTATTTCTCACAGACGCCCACCTTGTCCAATCCCCTCACTTCCAACTGGATAGCAAACATTACCCCGACTGGGATTGGCATGCGCATCTCGGCCTGAACAACGACGATTCCTGGCAATTTTACCAAAACGTCCGGCACGGCATCGGCCGTGAACCGATGGAGCTCATCGCCCACGTTGCCAAAAACAACCTCCCATTCACCGACATTTTAACCG
>JBEBSM010000078.1:0-12080 GCA_040394315.1 Lujinxingia vulgaris | reverse complement strand
ACCGATAACGATAAACGTCGGAAACACGAGAACGGGCGCCCATTTCCGGACGGCAATAACGGGTTCGGGAGCGTTAAAAATCAGCTTTCGAATCATCATAAAGCTGAAAAACGCGAGGAGTCCACCCGATAACGGACTGATGAACCAACTCGAAACGATCATCCCCAGCGTACTCCACTGGATGTAGGCTGGCCCGACGGTAACCAGACCAAATCCGGTGATTGCCCCGACGATGCTGTGAGTTGTTGAAACAGGCCAGCCAAATAGAGCGGCCAGATGGATCCATAATGCGGCAGATACTAAGGCTGCAAGCATGCCGAGCATGAAGAGTACGTGACCATCGGCTGTACCGACGATTAATGGATCATTAAACAACATTGGATCGATGATTCCACTTCTCATCGTATCCGTAACGCTTGAGCCGGCGATAAGCGCGCCGGAGAACTCAAAAATTGCAGCAATGATTACTGCTTCTTTAAACGTTACTGCTTTGGAACCGACGCTGGTTCCCATCGCATTGGCTGCATCGTTCGCACCGATGCTCCATGCCATGTAAAAACCAAAGGCAATAGCGACATAATAAATTACTTCTATACCCATCGGGCGTTCTCTCTCTATTTGACAATCGACGTCACTACCAACCACGCTCAATTTTCATGTCTACAAGCCAATAGCTTTTGCTTGCGTCTTCATGATCGTAGCTACAACAGGTTGCATCTATGCATCGCTTTATTTCCCCCCGGCCCTGAGCGACACATATTGAAGTACACCGACATTTCGAGCGTCCGATTTCTCGACATCTGAGAAACCAAAAACATTCGTCAGTTCCGCATCTATGCGAATTTATTTCGACAAAAACAACCGCAGTCGATTGCCTACCTTCTCCGCAGAATTCGCAATATCCCCAACTTTATTAAATATTTTATTCCAGATGATCAAACTACCCGGTTTGATGTTGTCCTCAATCGAGAACAGCGTGCGGGCGAGTTGGTCTTGAACAATGTCGGCCTTGTGTTCGAGCCGATTGAGTTCGTCGATCATGGTCATCACGCGTTCTGCCTCCGGACCACCGAATCCCGCGAGCGCGAGCATTTCGAGTTCGTCGATGATCTGCACGGCTTTATCCACCGTACGCGTTACGCGCCGCACAAGCTTTTTAAGCGGTTCGATCAATTCAGGGTGCGGTTCCATGTCACGAAGCGTAAACAAGATCCCAACGTCTTCTGCATTGTCTGCAATCGCGTCCATTGCGGACAGCACGTCCAGGACATCTTTACGGTCAACGGCCATAAACAACGTTTTTGGCAATCCATCCCGAAGACGGGTCTTTACAACGTCGGCTTCATGCTCAAGATGACTGATGTGTTCTGCAAGCTCGCGTACACGTTCGTAATCACCTTCAAAAAAAGCATCAAAAAGCACCGGCACTTGATCCGAGCACTCTTTCACTTTGTGAGCCATTTCTCGGAGAGGCGGAAACGGGCTTTTCGCAAAAATTCCAAATATTGAACGAACCATCATTCATACCATCAAAAGGGTCAGCCCAAACTTTATCAACAAGTTGGAGCTAACACGTGAATTTTTATGTAAGGCCCTGCTGACAATTCACACTGTTCGTGTTCAAAACCGGGAGTCTCATGAAATCGTACCTCTTTGCTTGGCAACGGTGTCCGAGCTTGCTAACGATTTCCCCCAGTTCGTTGGCGCGCAGCATAGAGCGTTCGATTCACATGTCAACTGCGAAGGGCATACAATGACAACATGGCACAATCACTATAAATATGCACATTTATCGGTAGTAATCTTCGGCCTACTTTCGTTGATTTCGCCGGTCGCAAATGCGCAGGCGCCAACGGCCGAGCCCGCGTCACAGCCAAAAGTCAGTGCGTCTGTGAAATCTACGCATGGCGTTGTGGCAACGGATCATCCGCTCGCATCCAAATTGGGCGCCGATATTCTCGCGAAAGGCGGAAACGCCGCCGACGCGGGCGTTACCGCGGCGGCTTTGGCCTGTATCGCCCGATCGAAACGGGCGAAACGACCGTGCTCGATTTTCGAGAAGTCGCTCCACTATCTGCACAACGTGACACCTATATAATAGATGGCAAACCGCGCCCCGAACTCGCACGCCACGGCGCGCTGGCGGTCGGCATTCCCGGCGAACCTGGCGGCCTGTGGTCTTTGCACGGCCGTTTTGGAACGCTACCCTGGTCCGATGTCGTCCAACCAGCCTATGGAATTGCTAAACACGGCTTTCCAGTCGGCGATATGCTCACCGAACACCTCACCAGCATGACCGAACTTCTGGCAGATCACCCCGTGATGACCGCAAGATTCCGCGCACCAGACGGATCATGGCTCCAACCCGGCCAGCAGGCATTTGCTCCAGAACTCGCCAAAACGCTAAAAATCCTCATGACCGAAGGCGTCGCGCCTTTTTATAGCGGTGCCGTCGCAGACGCGATCGTTCAGACCGTAAATGATGCAAACGGCGCATTTTCCGCACAGGATTTTCTCGATTACAGCGTTATTTTGCGAAAGCCAGTGACCGGAACGTACCGCGACCTTGAAATCATCGCCATGCCAGCACCTTCATCCGGCGGCATTGCTACCATCGAAACCTTAAACATCCTGCAAGGTTACGATCTACGCGCAATGGGCTGGGGCGCTGCCTCCATCCATTATATTGTCGAAGCCCTCAAACACGCATTTGCCGATCGCGCCCGCTGGGTAGGCGATCCGGCGTTTGTCGAAGTGCCCACCGACCGTCTGATCTCCAAAGATTATGCTGCCGAAATTCGCACACGTATTCAAAAAGACGCCGTTTTACCGATCGAAGAATACGGCACCGCCCGCCCCAACGACGAAGTCGGCGGCACAAGCCACTTGAGCATCATCGACGCCGCCGGCAACATGTTAGCCTGCACCACAACCGTAAACGGCCGCTTCGGATCACTCGTTTATGTCCCCGAATACGGCATCTTGCTTAACAACGAAATGGCCGACTTCAACGTCGAACCAGGCGTTCCCAATATGTGGGGACTTGTCGGCTCCGAACAAAACACAGTACAACCCAAAAAACGCCCGCTCAGCTCCATGAGCCCGACACTTGTACTGAAAAACAACAAGCCGTACATGTCTGTCGGCGCAAGCGGCGGCCCAACCATCATCACCGGCACTATATTTACGATGCTGCACCTGATCGACTTCGATCGCACGCCAGCCGAAGCCGTTTCCTTCAATCGTATGCATCATCAATGGCTCCCCCAACAACTCTTTGTCGAGTTTTTCAATGAACGTTGGGTCGAAACACTCCCAACTTATGGCCACGAAGTCATCAATCGCCGAGCGTTTAATAGCGTTCAGCTGGTGATAAAGGATGAAACGGACGATAATCCCAACGCTTTTATCGGCGTTTCCGATTATCGCAAGCACGGCCAACCCAAAGCACCCTCGAAAACTGCACAATAAACTTTGCTGTATAATAAGGATCCACGGATGGAAAACCTTCAAGGTGGAACGCTCGCCCTTGAGCATCGATATCATGTTCGCCAACGAACTGGACTTTACGGATTTACAACCGTCTACCACGCCGTTCAAGAACCGTTCGAACACGCAGTTTTTATCTCTGTTTATGATGCGCTTGAACAAGCCGGCGCTCAACGCGCCCTCTTTGATCGCATCAAAAGTGCCGCGCAAAAAGCCAGCACACTCGACGCTGCCGGCATTTTGCGCACGATCGATTACGGCGAACTAGATCTCGGACTTCCCTTCGTTATCTGGGAACAGCCCGCAGGCGATCACACCGAAACACTCGCCGATTACGTCAACGCACGCCAGACCTTGCCGCCCCACGAAGTCGCTGAACTACTCAATCGACTATCGGCCGTCCTCACACCCGCTCACAAAGCCGGCCTGCCCCACGGAAGCCTTTCCACCCGATGGATCTTTTTGAACGATGGCCAACTCGACCAGGCAACCATCGGCCATTTCCAGATCGGTCTCACGCTCCGCGAAATGCTCGCCATGCCCTCCGCAATTCTGAGCACGCAATTGCTCGCACCGCTGCCGCCTGAGATGTTCAATCTCATGAAAGCCCCCGGCACTCCGCAATCTGCAGACAAAGAATCGTCGCCCAACCACGGATTCTCCACCGCCGCCGACGTCTACGCGCTAGGAGCGATCGCCTACGAAACCCTCGTCGGCGTCCATCCATATTTTGACGATCCCACCGACGCCAGCGACGGCATGATCCGCATCAAATCCGATGATGCACCCGATCTCTCCCGACTCGGCATCGATCCTACCGTTTCCGACGTCGTCGCACGCGCACTCGCTCGCGATCCCGCCGATCGCTGGCCCACCGTCGACGCATTCGCCCGCGCTTTTGCAACCGCATGCGATCCAACTCCAAAAATCCAGGCAGAATCGCCCAAACCCGCCAAAACAAAACACCAATCCAAACCAATCCGCCCACGCCACGACCTCGCCAAAGTCGATCTCAGCGAAGCCATCGCCACCAACCAGTCCGATTCCCAACCATCCCACTCGGAACTGCATCGCCCCCATCCGTATCTACTCACCACGCTTGCGGCCGTCTTACTGCTCTCCAACCTGGTGTGGTTTTTTGCATACGTTCAGCAGCACGATCCCCAGGAATCTGCAGAAGCAACGCCAGCACAGCCGGTCGCCCCCCTCAACACCTCCATTCTGCCCTCCGGCCTTCAGCTAAACTCCAACCCCGCCGGTGCACAAATTTTCCTGATCGACCCAGACGCCCCACAAAAAACCACCGAGCTCGGCCCCACCCCCTACAGTATCCTGCCGTCCTTACAACAGCGCGAGAAGGCAACCGTCGAAATCCGCAAGCCGGGCTTCGAAAATATTCGGATCGAAATCTCAAATAGTCATGCAGGACAAGATCTCCAACTTTCAATGATCCCAAAAAAATAGTCCCACTGCAGTTGACCGATTAAAATCAACTACTTACAATAGCGCCATTAACAACACGTGACTGGAAACAACAGTCATTTCGACCGTTTTTCGAGCGCTTCCACCAAAACACCGATTTTTTCAAATTATTTTCACGCGAAAGTTACAGTATACTTGACTAATTACACCAAAAGTGTAATTTACACTCACGACGTGGCGCTAAAGAACGCAAGTTCAAATAAAATAAATTTTCCACCCTCGTCGGAATAAAGCGACTATACTGAAAGTTTCAATGATGTTACAAATCAACAACGGTAATTTAGCTTCAAAGGCTTCACAAAGAGAAAAAAGTTTTTGCCATCTCATGTGCGAGGTAGGTTGCATCATTCCATAATATCTTTCCAAAAATCCCTCCATAGTTTCCCTCCAGGATATTCCTCATTATCCCACCGACTTACTTCGCACATGAGACGGCAAAAACAACGGCCGACGTCCCCTCAAGGACGCCGGCCGTTGTCATTTCTTGCTCTCCCAAATTTACAACCGAACACTACCCGACATTTAGCCAACTGACCCAGCGCAGCCAGTTGGCGTTGTCCTAGCCCTGAACCCCTGGCCCTGGAACCTCCAAAAACGCCGTATGCAAGGCATTCGCCGCAAGCGCCACGTCCGCTTCCTTCACAAACCACGACAAGCGCCCAAGGCTAATCGACACCGAACGCGCCTCAACGCCCGCTTCAGCCAGCGCCTTTTGCCCCTTCACAGCCCAACGCGGCTGCCCGCCGATCCCCTGCCCAACCACGCTCACCAGTCCCGCAAACTCCACGCTCACCTGCGCGCCACTCGCTTCCAGCCCGGCCGAAAACCCTGCCAGATCGTGATTATTATCCGTTCCCAGAAACAATTCACATTCTTTTCCAGGAACCCACGTGCAAACCAGACAATCCTGGCCACCCACATGCCCCATCAGCAAGTCCGCACCCGCGCTTGCGCGAATCCACAGCCCACGACTGACATGGCTCACCGCAACAGCCGGGCATCCATCCTCAGCACGCTCAACTTCCGCCGCCACCTGATCGACCCGAATCACAGTCCCCATCGATTCCGGTTTATGCGTACTACGCGCATACAACGCGATCTTCGAAAGCCGCGCAAACTCCACAGCCTGCTCGTTGAGAACTTTCGCCCCCGAGCGCGCCATCTCGTGCATTTCCTCATAACTCAACGACAAAAGCTGACGAGCATTCATGATGACGCGCGGATCTGCACTGTAGACGCCGTCGACGTCACTATAGATCTCACACGCTTCCGCACCCAACGCCGCCGCAAGCGCAACCGCCGTCGTATCACTGCCGCCACGCCCCAACGTCGTCACTTCGCGCCGATAACTCGAGCCCTGATAGCCCGCCACGATCACAATCCGACCCGCCTCAAGCTCATCTTGAACCCGAAACGGTCGCACATCCATGATCCGCGCATTCGAATGACTATTCGTCGTAATAATTCCACATTGAGAACCCGTCAGACTCACCGCCTCAAGCCCTTCAGCCTGAACCGCCATCGACAACAACGCCATCGAAATGCGCTCGCCGACCGACAACAGCATGTCCAACTCACGACGCGAAGGCGACGGCGAAAGCTCGCGCGCCATCTGCAACAACTCGTCCGTCGTATCGCCCATCGCCGAAACGACAACAACCAGATCATAACCCGCACGACGCGTCGCCACGACTTTTTGTGCTACGCGACGAATCCGTTCCAGATCACTTAACGACGAACCACCAAACTTCTGTACCAGTACTTTCAACCGTACCTCGCCAAATTCAGGCTACTGCCTGATCACAACGCGCCGTCACTTTTCAGCTTTCGATTGTTTTCGATTATTTAAGCAAAATG
The DNA here is from genome assembly GCA_040394315.1 of Lujinxingia vulgaris. Classification (GTDB taxonomy): domain Bacteria; phylum Myxococcota_A; class Bradymonadia; order Bradymonadales; family Bradymonadaceae; genus JACCWM01. Next base: position 5,252 of record JBEBSM010000078.1, on the reverse strand, counting down.
AAAGCGACAAGACCAAGAATCAACAGTCCAACCAACACTGCAATCAAAATACCCTTGCTCAAGCCCTTCTCAGCAGCAGCAGCAGCAGCAGCAGCAGCAGCAGGCTTCGCAGAAACGTCTTTCCCTGCTCCAGCCTGTATCACAACGCGTGGCTTTTCTTGCGCAACGACTTCGTCAGCCCGCACACCATCCACCGCCTGACCTACAGCCGCCTGAACTACAGCCGCCTGAACTACAGCCGCTTGCACCACGGCCGCTTCTTTCGGTGTTTCCACAGCCGCAACTTCAGCAACCGCGCGCTCAACCTTACCAGCATCCGGCATAACCGGATCGGACAGATTCAGATCCCCAATAAATTCAGAGGATCCCGACGGAATCGACGCCAATGCGTCGGCCATCGAAGACAACGTCGATCCTCCCACAACTTTCGGTTCCGGCGAGTCTTCAAATAGATCGTCAAACGAATCGTCGTGATTGGAGGCGGTGGGTACACGATCTCCACCAACTTTATACAGGCCGATTCCACTCAATTCGCTATCAGCCTCTTGGACCGACGAACTTTGCTCAGCCGCTTCAGCCGCCAGACGTCGTTTCAATTTTTTGAAAACACCGCTCGCCGGCGTTTCGCGCGACACTTCGGCATCAACGACCGAACTTTCATCCGCGATCAGCGCGTCCGAATACATCACCGGAGTGTCCATCATCGCACGCAACTGCTGCCCCGATTCCGAACGCGCACGAACCAGACCGGATACCGGCGTCGATGAGATCGACGGAACATTCAAAGACGTCGTCTGTCGCGCAAGCGTTTCGTTACGCACCTTATCCAGCAAGTTTTTCGGCAACCCGTCGGCATCCAACAACGCATCTGGACCGAACAATTCACTCGGATTCACCGAACGTGTCGCATCGGTAAAGCGATCTTGATGTGCAGCAGGCTTAAAAGCGTCTTCCGAATCAATCTGCATACCCATAATCGTATGCTTCATTTCGGAATACTCCTCCGCATCAAAACTAATCGCCTGTGCATCACGCCCGATCGAGCCAAACCCACTGCGCTCCATCATTTCCGCGCTCACAACCTGAGTTGCCTGATGATGGTCTACTTCCGAAGAAACCTCCCCCAGATCCCATCCTCGAAGCGCCGCAGAAACTTCGGTTGCGCGTGCGCCGGAAAGCCGATGCTGTTTGCCATCGCCACCGTCACCAGTCCCGCCAAACTCCGCTCCAAAAGGCTCGTCCGAAGCATCGTCATCGTCTGCGGCTTGAATTTCAGCCTGCGTCGGTGCACGCATTCCAAACGCCGTCATCTTCGATATTTCTGACTTCTGACTCGCTCCCGCACCCACCACCGGCTTGTTCGCAGCAGCTTGATCGGACTCGACCTTCGATAAAACGTCACCAGGCTTCATCTCGGTTTGCAGCGCATGCTTCAGATCTTTGGCAGAGATCATCGACGTCGCGTCGTCCGCGGTCTCACTGCTCTCTGACGCCAGGTCTGCAAAATTCAACGCGGGCAAACCAAACAATGTCGAGCCAACCGGCGACTTTGCAGGCGACCCTGAACGCTCAGCATCCGATCCCTGTGCTTTCGGACGATAATCCGTCAACGCTGGCAATCCCATCATCGTTTTCTTAGCACCTGAGTCCACCTTCCCATCACCCCCGTGAAATCGATATTCACAACTTGAGCAAACAGAAACGTCGTCACCCAGACGGGCACTACAGGACGGACATATTTTCACGTCTTTTTCTCCTTCGGAGGCTCATGCGGTCGACTCGTAGACCGGCAGGCTCATCGTACTCAGCGCCGAAAACAATCCGGGCTGATAGCCCGGTAACATACGCAGAGAAAACAAGATCTGTCAAAATAACCGTCAATTTTACCGCACTTACCCCTAATAAACCCCACATTTCCTTCAAAAAAAGAACATAACCCGCGCAAACACAAGCTCTGCTCCCATCTCTGTGAACGAGCCCAATTCCCCCCAGGAATTCTGCTCACTCACCTACGCAACCACGATAACTACAACCTACAACGCCTCAACCCGATACTGAACCCACTGCCGAATCTCCGGACGTACGTTTTGCTCCAAAATATCATGATAGAAATCAAGCAGCTCCTCGATATCGACTTCCGCTCCCAAAAGCTCCAAATCCGCTAGCGATTGCGGATTCACGTTCTCATCCGGATTTTCTGCCAACATCGAAGCATACAACAAGAACGCCCGCTGATATTCACCCGCACCGTACAACGCAAGTGCATGAAAACGCTGCAAATAACGCCGATCACCATCTTCCAGATCGCCAGCAAGCTGCTCCTCAAGACTCGCAAGATAACCGTCATGCACTTCCGGCGACGGCCCCAGACGCCGCATCCCCGCCAACGCCTTATCCGTGCCTGCCTGATTTCCTACTTCTCCGAACGCGCGAATAAATGCATCCATCGCACGCCCTTTCTCCTTCAATTTGATCTCGTACAACGTCCCGAGCACCAGATAAACCTGCTGCCGCTCATTGCTGTCCACGAACAAATCAATACCGTCCTCATACAGCTCAACAAGCTGACTCCACGCCTGGGCTGCTAAATACTGCTCCCGAAGACGGTTTAACTCCGCAATTTTCTCGCTAAGTTCTTCTCCCGTATACGACGGCCCCGACTCCAAAACCTCACTTTCATATTCGAGCCCGTTTTCCAACAATTCGTCGTCCAATTCCAACACAACCGCTTCCGACGACTCGTGTTCTACAAGTTCTGCACCCTCAAACACCTCGTTCTCCAGCACAACCGCATCCGAAGACTCGTTTTCTACAAGTTCTGCACCCTCAAGCACCTCGTTTTCCAACACGATCGCATCCGAAGACTCATCTTGAATAAGCCGTGGATCAAGCAGCTCATCTTCCAACACAACGGCTTCCGAAGACTCGTATTCAACGAGTTCCTCATCCCCAAACAAGTCGTTTTCCAACAAGCCACTGCCGCCTTCAGCCGCAATCATTACGTCACCGGCATCATTCAATTCGGCATCATTAAAAACACCATCATTTCCTTCAGCATCATCCTGCGCGCCATCCATCATCCCCTCAAGCGCATCACCCAGCACATCTTCAACCGCTCCATCTAACGCTTCCGACAACGCGTCATCAAGACCCGAAAGCCCCAACGACCCAGCCGACTCACTACGCTCCGTCAACTGTTGAAAATCCTGACGACGCAACCGTTCCAACCGCGCGTTCAAATCCACCGTTCGCGAAGTCGCCGATTCGTCCCTACCAAAACCATGTCTGGGCGCATCCTGCCCCACGCCCCCGCGCGCCGCCGATAACGCAGCTGCAATCGGATCTTCATTCTCCAGAAGATCATCCGACAAAGCAGCCGTAATCGGACCGCTCGCCAACGCAAACTCATCCAAAAGCTCAACACCTTCAGCCCTGGACTCCGCCCCCTCCATACGCTCAATCAATTGCGTGCGCCGCAAATCATCCACCGGCACTTCGTCAATCGTAATTGCAATCGTCGGCGGATCTCCTGCACGCTCCGACCGCGACATCGTCACTCCAGCAGACCGCGCACCACCACCATCTGCCGTCGCTTCAAACCCGGCACGCACCGTTTCACGCATTTTAGGCTTCGTCAGAACGCCAACACCACGCCCCAGATCTGCCTTCGCATCAGCCTCACTCAACCGATCCGCCAACACCGCCAAACCCGCAGCCATCCGACGCAACTCACCATACAACCGCCCCGCGCCACGCAATTTCCCAACCACATCCGCCCGCATCATGTCCACAATCCCAGACAACGGCCCAAACGGATCGATCCCATGCGCATACCGCTCAATATCAAGCGAATGCTGCACCACCGACTGCGAATCTACATCGCCCCCACCCTCACCAGCACTCAAATCTTGCGAAAGCCCCACGATAATCGCATCAATTTCACGACACCGCGCCCCCAACTCATCCAGCTCGATCTCGTCATGCTCGCGCTCACCAGAAATCGACGACCACGGATGACGATACGCGCGCACGCCATCCAAATACGTCGCCAGAACATACAAATGCAGCGCACTATAATACGTCCCATCTGCATCAACGCCGCCCAAACCGTTGCTCACATCAAGCGCACACAACAACTTATGCCGCTCAAGCTGAAACAAATCCGTAGGAGATAAACGCAGCCCGCACACACTCGCAAGCCGCAAAAAATCTGCTCGTTCTAACGGTTCTACTGGGTTACCGATCACGACTTCCTCGACTTTCTCAAGTTCGTTAAACACACTTCAACACCCGCTTTTCTTTAACTCTTCTTACCTTCGCACGCACCTTTTGCCTTTCCTTTAGCTTTTCTTCGCGCTCCTTCGCTCCCTTCGCGCGAGGCTTTTGGTGTGCTTTTGCCGTACCCTTTCTACTTATTACATACCAACATCATGCATCAGTTGTCCCAAAATCCAACTTTTTCGTCACTTCATCAAGCAAAACCGTCGCATAACTCCCCGACGGCAACATAAACCCAAGCAAAACCCCCTCCCCAAACACTTCCTCCACCTCTTCCTCACCAGATTCACCACCACGTTTCGTCGCAACAAAACCAGGAACCCGCTCGATTTTCACCTCTCCCAACGGAACCTGAAGCGCACGACGCGTGCCCAGCGCAAGTTTACCCAACCGCGCAAACTCACCAATCTCGATCTCTGCTTCCGCCAAGATCTTCGCCTCAAACTCAGCCGCCGCACCTTCCGCCGACTTCATCTTTGAACCAAACATCGGTCCCGTCAACACGACTTCGCCAGCCAACAAGCGCGCCTGCGACGCCTCAACCTCATCCGGCCCCACCACAAAAAGCCCACCACTATCCACTTTTTGCAGCACATCGCCCTCCAAAACCTGACGCCAAAGCCCAGATTCCATCCGCGCCGTCAAAACACGATTAAACAGCTCACTCTGCAACGCACTGATCGACATCCGCCGCAAAAAAGCATCGCGCGAAACCCGCTTTTTCGCCCGACTATCGCCCTTCAACAGCCCAAAACCCGTCGCCAACGTCGAGCCATTACGACCAAAACGCTGCGAACCATAATAATTCGGCATCCCACCAAGCTCCGAAAGCTCCGCCATCACCGCACGACAACGCGCGATCGCCTCATCCACGTCCACGTCAAAACCACGCAGCACAACCCCAAATCGATTGCCCGACAGATGTCCCGTTTTAAGTTTGTTGTTATGCCGAACCGCCTTCAACACCGAAATCT
>JBEBSM010000077.1:0-12108 GCA_040394315.1 Lujinxingia vulgaris | reverse complement strand
AGCGCGCGATAATATCCTCACGCTGCACACCGGCAAAAACGCTAAAGATGTCGCGAACTTCTTTCACCGCAACGTCACGATTGAGCCTGACCTGGCGAGCGCGAAAGACGGTCCCGATTCCACCGGTTCCAATCTCCTCGATTCGTTCGTATTCGGCGTCCATAGAATTTGAACGTCCCGCCGATGAAGACACCGCAGGAGCAGAGGCTGGAGCTACAGAATCAGAAATAAAGCTGGAGTTTGTCATAGGTTCTTGTCCCGTCAAGGGGTTATCTAAAGTCGCTACAGGCCCTTGCGTATCCATCGGCATGGATGTCGTGCCCGAGACAACGTAGTCATCGATTGAATCGTCCGTCTGCTCTTTGGAAAGCAACGCGTCACTTGCCTCACCCGCCATTTCATCGAACTCAAAATCACCCAAGATCTTTGCAAAGTCACTACCTGGCGCAACATCATACGCCCCGGTAGCTGGCTCGTCGTCCGGGTAATCCTGGGCTTCTTCATCAACAAGATGCTCTGCGAACTCGACCTTGGCCATACTGACCCACTCGCCAGGCTCGTCGAGCGCGCGCGCGCCGCTATCGGTCAAAAGCATTTCATCGCGCACACGGTCATAGGCAAGATAGTGGTGCGTTTCTAAAAATCGCACATAACTCAGCAAATGCAGACTTAATTCACCCGATAATTGCTGCTGAATCACCTCGTAAGACGCTGGCGTTCCTGCATCGGTGTAATCTGCCACCATTTCTACAATGGTACTCAGATCGTCTACAATCTCACTCAGCGTAAATCCTTCGTTGTTCATCGTTCTCCTGACCGCGACCACGTCCAGCGACATACACAAAACCTATGTCATTGCGACGAAAGCACTCTCGTGAATAGGGGTGAAGGTATTCCTGGCTCAATGTTCCGGCATCACAACAGCCACGAGCTTAACGCACCACCCATTCTCCCGCAATCCCCGGATCGCCCGGCCCCCGTATTAATGCATATTTCGTCAACGAGAATTTCACCATTCCCCGAGTAGCCGCCCGAGACGTCCACAAAGTACGCGGACTTCTCGCCCCACAAGCTGCCCTCCCCCTAAAAATAAAACCCGCTTTTTCCACCTTTTATTTACAATTCTCCCCCTGCCCCCCGCTTTCTATTTTACATACCCGATGCACGCTTCCATCCAACCCCTGATCCACCGCCCGGCTCTGATTCATCCGAGAACAAAACACGCGCCCGTGCTGTCCATCCCGGCAGGTCTTCAATATGCGCTGGATAGGTACGATATAGCTTTTGTGCAAGACCCGCCCGCACCACGACTGGCAGGAGTCGCCGACTCATCGCTACATCCCTGCGCACGGCATGTAGCATGTCACGTAAACGCCCCGGGTTTATCGCCGGCACACGCTGCTCCAGCGTTTCCATCGCCATGTCCGCATTCATTAGTCCCTGCGCAAACAACGCCGAAACCTGCTCCACATCCAATTTTTGAGAAAACTTTCGAAAAACTTCACTTGCAGCCAACAATCCACCCCATGTTCGCTGCCAACGCACCGCATAACCCTGCGTACCTCGTCCCGACGCAAGTGAATCGGCAAGCATACGCGCGGCAATCAGACCAATCCCCACGCCGGAACCATGCGCCGTAAAAACCTGGCACGCCGCATCCCCCAAAAGTGCGACCTTTCCTCGCGCAATGCAATCCAACGGCCGCCGAAGCGGAATCACACGATTTCCACCAAATATACGCGCACCAACCCAGCTTTGTTCTTTCACAAAATCCTCAAGAAGGTTTCGCCCACTCCGAAAACCAAGCCCTGGAATACTCCCCGTCAAAATACTAATTTTATCATCACATCCAGTAACGTTGAGTACCGAATACCCCCCAGAAACCCCCGTAAAACAAAGCGTATCGCCCCAGCCAACACCATACCGGGCGAAATACGCTCTGGCAGCCTCGCTATCCGTAACCTCACGCACCTGCTGGGCGGCAGCACACAAATCCTCGCGCTCCAGCACCGGAGCATCCAGCAACCGCGCACCGTTGATCCCCGACGCATCCACCACAAAACGCGTCCACACCGGCCCCGCACTCGTATTCACGCACTCCCCATCGAACCCATATACGACGATGTCGTCCATAAGCTGCGCACCAGCCTCGATCGCCTCACGCTGCAAGCGAGCCACCAGCCCTCGCATATCAACCGAATGTAGTTGTTGATTACGCAGCACCAATCGCATCGGACCGTATCCCGCAAACAAATGAAACTCCCGTCCCGAAGGTAACAATTCATTACCTCGCGGCTGCGCCAAACCTGCCACATCAAACATCCACGCTGGCACGCCATTGACCCAGCGCCCCCCTGCCTCCGACAACCGTCTTCGCTCCAGACACAATACCCGCAACCCACGCCGCGCACACAACGCTGCTGCTGCTGCACCAGCAGATCCCGCACCAATGATTACAACATCCACCCGCACCGTTGCAGTCATATAGATTTCTCCGTTTTCGTCCCCGACAGAGCAATGAATCCAATATGCTGATCGTAATCACCCGCGCGAACGAAGAAAAACAGCCTGAACTGTTCAGAAACCCGCGTATTTGGGCAATTTCCGTTGTAAACATTTAGAAAACAATCATCGGGTCCCCCGGCTTCACCATCCGTTCGGCCTGTATTTCAGCGTGTGTCAGCAACGGGGAGCAGGGCTGCTCGACTGGAAACAACTTTTAGATGCGATCATGGCGCGAAAATTTCCCGGACTTTTCTCAAATTCAGAACGCAGCAATCCACGCTGCATTTGATACCCCACTACCAACACAGTCCACTTTTCACTCGCCTCGATTATCGGTCGAGAGCTCAAAAACTCTCGTCAAAAGCGATCACATTCGCCCGTAGTTTGTAATTTTTGCAGGCACACCTGAAAAAACGATCCCCGGGAGCCAGTGCCATGTGAACCAACAGCAATGCAACATTCCCACGAGCGAAGCCATGCTTCCCCTCCAAAAACGAGAGAAAATATCGCCGATTTATAAATTTCAGGCATCTTTTCCTGTCATCCCTCGATAACAGATCCTGAACAAATAACTCGCCTGGTCTCCAGGCGAGCTTACATAACCGAATCGAGAAAACGCGTGTGTCCAAAGCGATTAATTTTTGAGTCTGCGGAGATTATATAATGCCATTAATAACACTTTCGAAGCGCCAACTAACCACCATCCAAGAGCACCAGGCAGTCATAGAAACCGAGATCCCGGCATGTCTCGCCGTTCTTTACGAATTCAATAAAATCCTAGTCGAAAAACATCGGCAGATTACACGCCACAGAATGAGAACCAATAGCGCGCCGCAGCGTCGAAACATGGCTCATTCTGTAGTATCCGATCAACAAAACGCCTCACTAAATTTTGACGAAATTGCACGAAGCACACTCCGCTTTACCACGATTCAAAAATCGACTTCACACACACACAAGTCGCTTCGAGACGCTAGCTGTCAAAAACCATCGGATTCAGAATCTGGCGCAACCGCTCCCATTGATACCGCCGACGAACACACGCATGAAAGCCAGCAAGCTATCGAAGGCTATTACTATTTTCACGTCACCAGTAAATCACATGTCGACGCTCATATTTTAAAACGCGACGAGGTCAAACTCATCTTTGAAAAAGAGTGCATCCACTACGCACGCGTTTTTGAAATCGCGCTCACAAACTACTGCATTATGGATAACCACTTTCATCTAAAGATCGGAGTGCCAGCCAACGGCATTTCTTTTGAGGACGCTCGAAAGCGTTGTGCCAAGGCCGTCGGCTGCATCAAGCAACAATTCACCAATCGGTTCAAAGTCTGGTACAACATCGAATACCGAAGAGAGAAAGGCCATCGGATCCCAAAGCTTGGCGGCGGCAGCATGTGGGCAGGATCGCTACATGTTGCCCATATTCACGATGAGGCATACCTGGCCAAATCCACCATCTACGTCGAGGCAAATCGTATCAAAATAAGCTGTGCGGAGCTCATCGAACAACTCGATAGCCCGCCTCAGATCACCGACATTTCCGCTGACGTTTGTTATGGCTTCACTAAGGGATACGACAAACTATTCAGAACGCTCATCGAGAGTAGATTTCAATCCGCCCAAGCCTATTTGAACGAAGAACTGCGCCACACAACAGCCCTTACGGATGGTCGGGACGGCGTCTGGGCAACTCCTGAAGAAGTCGAAAAACTCTGGCATCTTCCAGCCTGTAAGTTGCCCGCTGGCTGCCGCAAAGTTCACGTAAATCAGGAACGACGTATCTTAAAAACTACGCCGCCCAACTTGCGCACGTATCATACAACACCGTTTTTTAAGCGACTCGGCCAAACGCCTCTTGCCCGACAGCAAAACTTTGCACAGCTCGTTCTAACCTGTTGCTGGAAAAACCGAGGCGCATCATGCCCAACTAATTATGTAGTTAACACCGAGCCAGGCGTTCACTTCTAGAACGAAATTGTGCCATGCCCCCCGGCAACGCAGTCGTTTCAACCAGCAATTCCGCGACAATCCCGGCCATCAAGCCACGCTGCCCTGAAAAAACAGACATTCCCCCCAACTTTTTTCAAACTTTTTTCAAAAAATTCCAATCATGCCAGAACACTTCGCAAAAACTGCCCCGTATAACTCTCCTCCACCTGAGCAACCTCCTCCGGCGTCCCAGCAGCAACCAGATATCCACCCGCCTGGCCACCCTCCGCACCGATGTCGATCACAAAATCGGAATACGCAATGATATCCAGATCGTGCTCGATCATCACAACCGAATTGCCGGCATCCACCAGCTTATCCACAACTTCCAAAAGCTTGCGAATATCGTCAAAATGCAGCCCAGTACTCGGCTCATCAAGAATATACAACGTGTCGCCAGTCGCTATTTTTGCAAGCTCCCGCGACAATTTCACCCGCTGAGCCTCACCACCCGACAAGGTCGGCGACGGCTGGCCTAACTTCATATAATCCAGCCCGACATCCAGCAGCGTTTTCAATATCCGCGAAATCTTTGGATGACTGACAAACAATTCCGCCGCTTCCGCGACCGTCATATCCAAAACATCGGCAATACTCTTTCCACGATACTGCACACGCAACGTCGTTGGATTAAACCGCTGCCCCAAACATGCATTGCAGGGCACGTAAACGTCGGCAAGAAAACTCATCTCCACCTTCGCAACGCCCGCTCCCTTGCACTCCTCGCAACGCCCGCCCTTCACATTGAAACTAAACCGACCAGCTTCAAAACCATACATCTTCGCTTCCGGCAAATTCGCAAAAAAACCACGAATCAGATCGAAAACCTTCGTATACGTCGCCGGATTACTACGCGGCGTTCGCCCGATCGGACTCTGATCGATTTCGATCATCTTATCGAATTTCTCAAGCCCCTCAATCCGATCATGCGCGCCCACAGAGCGATGCTTAAAATACACGCGCCGCGCCAGCGCTGGATACAAAATATCGTTGATCAGCGTACTTTTTCCAGCACCCGAAACACCCGTCACACACACCAGACAACGCGCTGGTATATGCACGTCGATATTTTTCAGATTGTTCTCACGCGCCCCAAATATCCGAATACCTTCCGCCGGCGTCCGCCGTGTTTCCGGATATCCGATCGAGCGCCGTCCCGACAAATAATCGCCCGTAATACTTCCAACCGTTGCACGAACCTCGTCCAACGTCCCATGCGCGACAATTTCGCCGCCAAGACGTCCGGCACCCGGCCCAAAATCAACGATATAATCGGCGCACTCCATCGTCTCCCGATCGTGCTCGACCACAATCACCGAATTGCCACGATCGCGAAGCTCAGCAAGCGTTCCCAAAAGCCGAGAATGATCGCGCTGATGCAGCCCAATACTCGGCTCATCCAACACGTACAAAATACCCGTCAGCTCACTTCCCAACTGACTCGCCAGACGAATCCGCTGACTCTCGCCTCCCGACAACGTTCCCGCTGCACGGCCAAGAGACAGATAACTCAAACCCACATTTTCCAAAAACTGCAGTCGTCGCGTCAGCTCGATAATAAGCTCGTCCGCAATAATCGTCTCACGCGCAGTCAACGTCACGTCTTCAAAAAACGCGCGCGCCTGATCAAGTCCCATCGCATTGAGAGAATCCAACGATAATCCGCGAAATGTTACCGCCCGACTTTCCGGCCGCAAACGCCGTCCCTCACACGTCGGACACGGCGCAACACCGATAAATTCTTCAAAAAACGCACGCGCACCTGCCGATTTCGCCTTTTGATACGCACTTTCCACAAACTGCGCGATTCCCGAAAACCCCCGATAACTTTTCGGCTTACCCGTCGGTCCCGTCAGCATAAACTTACGCTGAGCCGCCGACAAATCGTTCCAGGGCTTATTTAAATCAATTTTTTCAGCAAGCGCACTCGTTTCAAGCTGCTGCCATAACTTTTTTACATCGGCCGCCCACCGAAAACGCTCGCCTTTTTTCGACGTCGGCGCAGGCCCGATTACAACAATCGCACCTTCGTTCACACTCAGCGCTGGCTCGACCACAAACAATTCAGGATCTGCCTGGCCTGTTGTCCCAATCCCCTGACAATCCTCACACATCCCCAGCGGACTATTGAACGAAAAACTCTGATGCGTCAGTTCCGGAAACGCAATATTACACGTGCCACACGACCGCTCACGACTATATAACCGCTCACTTTCAGCAGCCGTCGCAGTCTCCGGCACAATGACGATCATCCGCTTATCGCCGGTTTTCAACGCCAGCTCAACGCTCTCGCCAATCCGCACAGCCGCACCAGGCTTCGCAACCAGACGATCAATCACCACGTCGATATTGTGGCGCTTGTGCAACTCGACCTTCTCCACGCCCTCCAACTCAACCAGTTCGCCGTCAATACGCGCGCGCGCAAATCCGTTTTTCCGAAGCTTTTCAAACAGATCCCGATACTCGCCCTTACGATTGCGCGCCAACGGCGCCAACACCATAAACCGCGTCCCCTCGGGTAGCTCAAGAATATCATGAACCATCGCATCGGCCGACATCGCCGTTACTTCGCCCCCGCACTGATGACAATGCTGTCGCCCGAGCCGCGCGTACAAAACACGCAGATGATCGTGCACTTCCGTGATCGTTCCGACCGTACTTCGCGGATTCGAACCGGTAGTCTTTTGCTCGATACTGATCGTCGGACTCAAACCCAGAAGCTGATCAAAATCAGGTTTTTCAATCTGACCCAGAAACTGACGCGCATACGTCGACAAACTCTCGACATAACGACGCCTCCCTTCTGCATACAACGTGTCGAAGGCCAGGCTCGATTTTCCCGAACCACTCGGCCCGGTAAACACGATCAATTTTCGTTTAGGAAGCGTGAGATGGACATCGCGTAAATTGTGCTGACGAGCGCCACGGATCACGATCTGTGACAAACTTGTTGGAACAACTTCCGACGGTTCGACAACGTCTGGCGCAGACGCGCCAGACGATATTACAGGAGAACTTGTCATTGTAGGCTACTTCGGACTGCGAAATCGGCAAACATAATACCAGGTTTACCGATCTAAAAACGACTTATGAATTACTTCGCTTCAGCTTCAGGCTGAGGTCCTAGAGCCGCCGACGAAGCACCTTTGAAACGCAAACGTTTCACGGTCCCCCAGAGAACAAACCCATACCAGCTATTATTCTTGCCATTGCGAAACTCTTTCATATTCAAGATCGGCGCCAGGCTATTTTTGGTCACGAACGCTTCATCAAACTGAAGCCGCATCTCAATCTTTGGCCGACTCTGCGCCATCGTCGAAGCCATCGCAACATCACCCCAGATATCCGTGCGCAAGTCACGACCGCTCGTCTTAAACTCTTTCACAACCAACGATTGCTCTGCACCACCTTTGCTCGGTGCCGACTCGCCATCCTCATCCGCATCGTCTTTAGCCTTCGACTTTTTGGTAGCATTTTCAACCGCAATACGCGCGCTCAACGTGCCAAAATTCGTCTGCGGAACCTCAAAATACGACATCGGCGGAAACTTATCCGTATAAATCGTCGCCGGCCCAACCGTAAGTTGCTTGCCGTCCAGCGCTACGTGGCCATCCGTCACAATCGGACGCGTTGGATGCAGCTCAAGCGCCAGATCCCCGTTCAGCACGCCAAAAACCGGCATTCCCAAAAACGCCGTAACGGCCGGGGTCTTTCGCAAATCGAATTCATCGACGTCCAGCGTAATTTTACGCCGCTTTTTGTTCTGCTTATAACTACCATGCAGCAGACCACCGCCCATATCGATACGATAAGAAACCGACGGTCCCAAATTGATCGCACTCGCCAGCGGAGCCAACCTGGCCGCTACGGATTCGATCTGAATCGACGTCGGCAGCGGTGCCGGTGGCCCACCACCTTCTTCCGCCGCCACAGCAGCCGCAACCGCTTCCGGTGAAACACGCTCAGTCAACGAAAGTCCCTTCAACTGCACGCCCGTTAAACGCCACAGTCCAATATCCACGACTTTCACATCATATTTATTGTCCAGCGCAGATTCGAGCTGCACGACCAGAATTTGTTTAACCCGCTTATCAGGAAACGTGATTACCAAAAATACGACGAACATCACAAAGCCAAACGTCATAAAAAGCACGCTTCGCACCAGCGGTTTTTGCAGCCAATGTTCCACGATTCAGCTCTCCTTGTCGCGGCGAATATACGTCGAAACTACCAGCAATACACGCACCGAACCCGGCTGGTTTTTCAATGCCCGAACATCCATTCGTTTGATAATTACCGGCTCTCGACTACTCTCAATTCGTTCAAGCAGCTCCAGAAACTTATCCATCTGCGCTTCGCGAATATCTACGCTGAGCTGTCGCTCCGTCGTAATTGGACCGGTATCAGTTTTGGATTTCGCGCCCAGCGGCATCTGACTTTCGTCATAGCTACTCACCGTAATATTGGTAGCTGCCGCATGAGTCGCCACGAAACTCGTCAATTTCAAGTCATTTTTGCTCAGGGCTTCGGCCGAAAAACGTGAATCCTGGCCGCCACCATCCGAAGATCCTGCCATTTTCTGCGCGTATTGAGGCCCGACTACCGACAGCAAATTCAATGCCTGTTCATAGCGCTTTGATTCAAGCTCAAGCTCGCCCAGCGAACGCTGGAATAGCCCGACGATCAACGCCACCAACAGCAGCGTGAGCACCACCGACATCGCAATCAAACCCTTTCGCTCACGATCAGACAGCGCCGAAAAACTCGCTGCAAGCCCTTTTTTCGGACTCTGCACGGATGTTTTCTTTATATTTTTCATAAACTTATCCTCTTCTCGTCTCTCTTTCGTATCATCTCAAGAGCAACCGCTGGAGATGTGCAACTCGAAGAGCACTTCCGTTTCACTTCGCACCTGAAGGCGATCTTTACGTACTTCACGCAGACACTTTAATTGCTCAAGTTCCGTCGCAATCTTATCAACCGCCTGAGCATTCGATGTGACGCCGATAATCTGAACAAGATTTCGGTCCGTATCGACCTCAATGCGCTCAAGCTCAACAGCCAGATCTTCTGGCAAACGCGAAATCAAACCATGCATCAGCTCATACGCGCTCATCTTGGGCACAAACCCGCCTTCCGAACTCTTTTCTCCGGCCAGACGCGCTTCAATCTTCTTCTGCGTATCCAGCGGCTCACCAAACAAATCAGTCGTCTGCTTGAGTGGCGCCGCACGAATCGCTTCCATCTGCGCTCGCTGTTCCATGCGCTGCGTCGCCAAAAACCCGGCCAGCAATAGAACCAAAACCGCTGCAAATGCCGCAATTTTGATAAACTGACCACGCACGAAGCTCGATTTCCCACGGAATGAAAACTCACCCTGACGCAGGTTTACAAGCTTTCGATCCTGCTTATCAACCGCCTGCTGCAACGCCAGACTACCGGCCAACCCCATACTCGCGGTCGATGTTCCTGCCGGAAGCTCCGAAAACATCACATCATTTTGAACCGAATAGATCGACGTCGGCACCGAAAACTCTGCACCGAGATAGCCTTCCAGGTTCTTCAACCGCATCGTACCGCCGATCAGCTGAATACTCTCAACCTTGATCCGATCCTGTGCATACAAACCCTGAAAGGTACGACGCAAATCACGCACCAGCGGCTGAAGCGAACGCACAATACAATCGCTCAACGCCAGCATCGCCGGATCTTGACCCTCACTTGCGGGCAATATCGATCCGCGCGCATGTTTCAGCCGCTCGGCATCCTCATACGACAGATTAAATTGCTTGGCGATCGCTTCCGTAATATCGCGCCCCGCCATCCGCACCGAACGCGCAAGCACCGGTTGCCCATTATGCATGACCAGCAATCGCGTAAAACTATGCCCAATATCAATCATCGCATAGCTCGTCGCACCCGCCGGCGCGGCACGTTCCGCCAGATAACGCAGCATCAACTCGGGAACACCGATAATCACCGGATCGATCCCATGAGTGCGCGTCTGCTCTAACATCTGCGCAATATGATCTTTTCTCGCAAAACCAATCAGCGCATCATGTTGCTCGCCGCCTGCACCCGGCCCGACCACAAAATCATAGCTCACAGAACGCAGATCGATCGGCAAACGATCCATCAAAAGGTGAGGTAAAATACTCACGACTTTTGATTTACTGTCGAACGGCACTTCAACACGGATCGTCATTGCCTTGCCGTCCGGCAAATACGTTACAACCCATTGACCGTCGAAGTTTCCCCGACTCACCAGTGCATCCAGCGCCTGCGTCCACGCCGGTGCATGCTCACCCGCATGAATATCGTCGACACTCGCAGCCGGCCCACCACCGTTTACCGGCTCTTCGAGCAAACCATCTGCACCGTCCTCCGAATCAACCGGAGCACCATCCAGCGGCGTTTCGCGCACCTGCGTTTTTTCGTCGTCGAACTCAGCCCCGGCCGCATCTGACTGCGCCGCTGCTGCCGCGTTCGGAGGAGTCGGACGCATCGGTGGCTGTTGAACTGCCACCAGACGTTCTTCATCCAGGCCGACAACCTTGAATTCCCGCTGCATTTCGAGGTGCACGACCTTGAGAGAATATGTCCCCAGGTCCAGTCCTGTGATTCGAGTCGCCATAAAGCCTTCTATATCCTGAAAGATCTTGCAGACATCAAGACGATTCTTCAATCACATCGTCAACGTCCAATCATCTTATACTTCTTTCGTTCAGTTCTCGCGCCAGTACAACACACGACCCTTGGCCATTCGTTCCGTTTCCTCACGGAGCATGCTGCGGATCTCTTGCAATACTTCCGGATCGCTCTCACGACCGATCATCTGTTCTTCATTCGGCAACCGGCGCAACGTCTTCTTAAAATCAACCACGACCTCAAGCTTTGTCTCCGTCGTGCCGTACGTTCCTGTCGAACGAATCCTGTAAATCGACGGTTGTTCCGCCGTTACCGAACGCAGCAATCCAGCACGATTAAACTCTACCGTCCATGCCGGAAACGCCGGCGCCAACGGATCGATATACATCGCCGGATTCAACGACACCATTTGCTGATATGCCGGCGAATACTGAAGAAACTGTGCCATCAACTGTGGATTGGTCTTCAGATCGTCAATATAGGACGCAAATTGACTGACGTTCAAAAACGCCACCGGCTGACCTCGGCGAGCCGAGGGTAGCAATTTACTTTCGGTAGTGCCGACATAACCCAGCAATACCGAAATCGGATCTTCAAAAAACGTCTTAATGCCATCCAACGCCAGCGCAAACCAGAAGATCTGCTGTCCCAACTGAGGATTCGTCGCACAAACACTGGCCTGCTGATCTCCAGCACCCACGCGCCCGGTCTGCCCATCTTCAACGTTTTGACACAACACCGAATAGAAAATCGGTGCACCAATTACGTTCAAATTCGGCCGACCCACACCGTACACCGTAAACTGGTCTTTGAACGCCTTCATGAACGCTTCGCTCACGCCCTGAACCTGATACAACTCCTCCACATGCGTAAGCGCCGCATTTCGAGGACGAATATCATGTTCATCATCACGATCATAAACCCGGCGTTCATCGCCCGACGCACCCCGAATCGTGCAAT
>JBEBSM010000076.1:0-12419 GCA_040394315.1 Lujinxingia vulgaris | reverse complement strand
CCCGATGCGCGGAAAACCCTTGCCTTCGGCATAACCAGCTTCAGCCAGAAGTTCGCGCGCTTTCTTCACATTGTACGCAGTCGTCGTCTTCGTCTTATATCCAGGCATTCCCGGCGGAACATACGACTCAGCCTTGGTATAAAGGCTATTCAGCGTTTCATCGATCAGTGATTCACGATCAATGGCCAACGCCAACGCCTGCGTAACCAACGGATTCGAGAGCGGACTGTTTTTGTCCGTCACGTTCACACGATAATAATACGTGCCAAGCATCGGCTCTTTGAAATAATCAGGATGCGCAAGCAATCCCGTAATCTGAGCAACCGGCAGACCCGCACCCGACCAGTGAAGTTCACCCGTGCGATACGCGTTCACGACCGCGTTGATGTCCGAAATAATCCGCACGCGCGCCGTTTTCAACGACACGTTTTCCTTGTCCCAATAATGCTCATTGAGATCGAGCATCATTTCCTGCTGCTCTTTATAACTCGTCAACTTGTACGGACCGTTGCTCACGATATTGCCCGGACGCGTCCACGCATCACCGTGTTCTTCAATCGCCGCAGCCGGCGTCGGGAAGAACGTATAGAAAGCAACCAGTTCTGGGAAATAAGGCGTCGGATGCTCAAGCGTCACTTCAAGTGTCTGATCGTCAACGGACTTTACGCCCACCGAATCCCAATCATCACTACCCTTCGCATACGCCTCGCCGCCTTTAATTACCCACAAAATCTGCGCGTAATCTCCCGGGAAGTTCGGCGTCAAAACACGCTTCCACGAACGCTCAAAGTCCGCCGCCACGACCGTTTCGCCGTTCGACCACTTCGCATCGTTTCGTAATTTAAATGTATAAACCGTGCCGTCTTCACTGATCTCAAAAGACTCGGCCACACCCGGCACCACCAGGTCTTCTGGCTTATCCAGACCTTCCGTGGTTGGCCCAGGCATCAAAAGCCCTTCAAAAAGATTGAAGGCAATTCGCCCTTCCGGTGATCCACTCATTTTCGCAGGATCAAGCGTTTGCGGATCGGCCGACAATGCGAACGTGAAAACCTTCGCATTACTACCTGCCACAAATTCTACTTCTTCTTTTTTAGACGTCTGACCTTCAGTGCCTGATTTTTTACATGCTCCAAGCGACACGGCACATACGGCCACAAACATCAGGCATAATGCGCGTCGGGAGAAACCAGAAAGAGGACCAACCATGTGAAATTCCTTACGTGATGTGCTTTCGCTAACTTAAAAACAGCCTTGTACAGCGCCTGCCGTTGTAACGACAAAGGGCCAAAGGTGTCAATTGTTGTTCGATCCCCCAATACACCCGACAACACGTTGTGGAGTAACATTTAACCAGAATTGCCCACCTTTCCCCCCGTTTTTTGCATCGATCCCGCAACACAACGCCTCAAGATCCTCAAAAGCACACAAATTCGCTCTAAAAAAGGGCTGGCACGATAATCGCTTACCCTATAGGGTGCACGACTCATCAAAAGAATATTTACGCTCATAACAATCACGAGCTTCGCATCACCCATCCGTAAAGGTTCTCAAAATGAAGCAATTCTTACGACTCCGTCATAAATTATCGCCTATCAGCCGCCCGGGCTTCATCATTCCGCTGTCGATTGCCTGTTTTATGACAAGCGCTTGCGGCATGGCCACCTTCGACGGCGAAGGCGACCTGTTACAACTACAGGTCATTCACCCTGACGACACATTTAGATCTTCATTTGGCGCGCTTTTGGCCGAAGGCACACAAGTTCAGATGCGTGCAATAATCAAAGACGGCGAACAACCGGCCAAAATTACCGACGTCAGTTCCGACAACAAAACTATTTTAAATGTCGCCAGTTTCGATGAAAATCGCGTCATCTTCGATGCGCACACTGCCGGTACCAGTCAGATTGACCTCAAGGTCAAAAACGCCGACGACGAAGTGCTGGAAGACGTCATTCCGCTGGTCGTACGAAAAGTTGCCTCAACCGTCGTCACACATCCCTGCAAGGATGGCGTTTTTCTAACCAACAGCGCAGTCGAAATGCCTTATTCGATGCGCGACGATAGCGACAAACGCCTCACTGGATACGGTTTTTATCCGCTCAGTTTCGAGCCCGCCGGCCCCCAGGTCGATCAAGATTACCAGTTTGTTGAACACATCCGCGTCAAAACCGGTTCGACGCCAGGCAACTATTCGCTACAATCCAAGCTTCCAACAAGTGCTATCGAGATCGCAGTCGTCGACCCGAGCGAAGTCACAAAACTAACAGACGTCAACTACGATCCAGACGCAGATCCGATCGAATTACAACTTACCGCCGGCCCAACGCTCGCCGCATCTTTTACTATCGAAACCGCCGAGAAATCTGTGTGTGGCGACTCCGACCATATTGCTGTAAGCTCGCTCACACCTGAAATATGCAGCGGCAAAATGAAAGCCCTGGGCAGTCTCTATTTTTTGACGGTCTCACCGCTTAAATCAGGATCTTGCGTTCTGGACGTCCAACTTTTGGACGCAGACAAAACCGTATTAAAAAATCAGCAGCATACGGTTTCAATAACTTCCTGATTACAAATTTATGCTTGTAACCGAGGTCGTGATGAAAAACACACAACCGACAACTTCTACTTCTAATTCAGTCAATCGCCATCAGAGCAAGGAAACACGACGTAACTTTGCACTGCTTGATATGGTGGACGAGCTTTGTTTCACAGTCGATCACGATTTCCGCATTACCTACGTCAATCGTTACACGATGGAAACATTCGACAAAACCGAGAAGGAATTGATCGGCCTATCCCTTCTCGAGATCTTCCCCTACAGCAAAGGAATGTTTGATCTTGATCGCCAGAAACAACGCCTGAGCTCCGGTCAAAACGTACTCGCTGAGATTCAATCTCCCCTGTCCGGGTGCTGGTATCACATTACAAGCTGTCTATTCGAAGACGAATACCTGATTTTCATGAAAGAAACCACGACCGCCAAACGCTATGATGAGTTGCTGTGCGAGAAGGATGCGCTATTTTTCGCCATCACCAGCATCATGTCCGAGAGCATCGTGCTGGTCGATCAAGCTCGCCGAATTCGCTACACAACTCCATCCATTTGCCAGCTCACGGGCTTTACCAGTGATGAACTCGAAGGACGTAAACTCTCCGAGTTCACCACCGCAGAACAGCTTGAAACTGTGCGCAGTGACCTCGACGCGCTGATAAAAACACCGGGCAAATCCGCGTCCTTCAAAATCATACTGGCACATAAGGACGGCAGCGTTATCGAGCTAAATGCCACCGGCCAGAACATGTTGAACGAGCCCGGCATCGATGGCATTTTGCTCAAACTCGTTCCTTAACCGCGCACAATTACTTCTCTTCAGCAGCCGCCACGACCTCTTCAGCCTCTGCGGCCTTGCCATCCGCATCGGCCGGTTTTTCTTCCGTCTTGCCAAAGTTCGCCGGCGCAGAATCGCCCAGCACAACCGTGCTGCGTGCCTTCATCGGCAGGTAAGCATCCAACTGACCGATGTACCAGCCAACCGACGCAACCAACAACAGCGCAGCCAGCGCATAGACAGGCCACGGCTTTTTCTTCTCCGCAAACGGATCAACCATATCGCGGCTCGCACCCTTCGGTAGCGCCGCCACATCCGTCAACGACTTGCCAAGCGGCACGTTCACACGCGCCGTCGCGTTAATCGTCCAACCGTTCGCATCCAACAACGGACCAAGATTACGCTGACGCAACTTCAACCACGCAATCGCCATCGACGGTCCACTGATGATCAAAATGATCCCCAGCACGCCCAGCGGCATCCAGATCCCGAGGCCAAAAAACGCCTGCAACAACATACCCAGCGCAGCCGTAATACCACCGACCGCCACACCAAGTGCTGCCACAATTCCGATATCCAGCTTTTTAGGCACCGCCGGTGCCGGCTCCACTTTCCCATCAACCGCTGAATCGGTGGACGCAGCAGCCTTTGTCAGCTTTGCATCCGAAGCCGCATCGGCCGCCTGCGCACGCTTGGTTATCTGATCTTCGATCATCCGAAGAAGTTTCTTGTACGGCGACCAGAACGCCTGACGCACACTCACAGGATTGTCCACGATCTTCACAATCGTCGCATCCCAGTCTTTGCCATCGCGATCATAGAACAAACCATTTCGGCCAACCATCAGATTGTCCACGTCGCCATCCGTCATCGCTGCCGCAATCGTACGCTTCTCACCCGCCGCATTCTTCAGATCACAATACATCAAATACGCTTGTGAATGCGGAGCCATCGTCGCATGACGCGCTGCATCCGTTACATCCACGCACAAATCACACGCACGTTGGTCCATATACAGCGTTCCGACCTGGAAAATACCGGGCCGTGTACGCGAATAAAAATCACGAAACGCAACAAAGTTGTTCGCAAGGCGCATCAAATCACGACGATAACGAACCAGACGCTCAACATTCAAAATCGCCGCAGCCTTATCCGCCTCCGCCGCATCCAGCTCAATCAACTCGCCAATTTTCGCCTGCCAACCCTCTGCAACCAACGCACGCAAACGCTCTTCGCCCAACGCTTCGACACGCGCGCCAGCCTTTGCCCCAAGCCATGCCTCGTATGCGGTAAACTTGCCGCGTACCTGCGTCCACTCCTCAGCCGTCAACTCCGAACGCTCACCCAACACTGGCACAATTACGTTAGAAATCAGCGTATTAACCTCATCACTCCATGCCGGGTTCACGCCTTCAACAAGCGGCAACACGGTTTTCCCCGTCACCCGAGACAACGGAAACTGCTCGATCTCGTCCGCACTAATATGCAAATCCTTGGCCGCAATTGCCAGATATTCGGTTTGTTCACGATTGATCGTTTCAAGCGCTCGCGGATCGTAGGCAGCCACACGACTACGCGCAAAAAAGTCGTCAACCTTCGCACGCACTGCCGAAAACGCTGCGTAAGCCGCTTCGCTGTTCTCACCCATTGCGCGCACAGCCGCAGATTTTCCAGCATCCCGCCAGGCAAGATATGCATCGACTTCCGCAAAAAACGCTGTGGTAATCTCAGCCGTAACACCCGGCTCACCCATGCGATCCATCGCTGGCTCAGCCGTGCACGACAAAATCTCGCCTATCACCGTCGCACTTTCGCCGTCCTTGCAACTCGCTGCCGGCACAACGCCGTCACCGTTTCGAGGCTGCTTATCAAACGCAGCAGTCGCATCCACCGACTCCGCAATACTAATCGTTGCCGAATCCGGCTTTCCAAGTGCCGACAACATCGCCTGCGCCGTTTTCAACAAAAGCTGCCCCTCATCGCTGCTCTCGGTAATTGCAGACAATGGCAAATTATCGCCACCAATCGCTAGCTGCTCCACATCGCGAAGCACCGAACCCGCCCACTTCACAGCCTTGATAAGCTCACTTGCACGAACACGGCCGTCTTTATCAAGGTCAATGAGCTCCAACGTTCGTTGATCAAACTCAATGCCTTTCGTCGGACATGCCAGCGCCAACCAAAGTTTCTGGTCGAGCTGATCCAATGCCATCAGGTCTGCGCCCGTTGTGAGCTGAACCTGATCCATGCCACCCGAACGAAAAAAACGCCAATTGTGTACTGCCATATCTACTCCATACGTTTGCGTAGCGATCAATTGCTCCGATGAGCGAATAATCCCTTTATCAGATAGTTTCACAAAGTTTAATGTGCATTATCAATTTCTTGCACGACTCTTACCCCTTGATACCCACCAACAATTCCATGTCCGCTCACAACGTCCCGCGGACTTGGAATTGACAGGCTTCAGGCCCGCGCGCGATAACACTTATGCATCAAGTCGCGCTCTTCCACGAAATAGAGCAGCAATCCAATCATTCTCTTTTCATCTGTGTGAGGTAAAACATGAAAGTTCTTCTCAATACAAACAGCAGTGTTCAAAGTGACGAATCGCTCGAGGGCTATGTCGAAGAAACCGTTTCCGCAGCGCTTGAACGCTTCCACCAGGATATCAGCCGCGTTGAAGTTCACTTAAACGACGAAAACAGCGACAAAGGCGGAAGCGCCGACAAACGTTGCATGATGGAAGCACGCATCGACGGCAAGCCTCCCACAGCCGTTACCCATCACGCCGATAACTTTCGCGACGCAATCGTCGGTGCTACCGACAAACTCAAACGCGCCCTCGACTCCTCGCTTGGACGTCGAAAAGATCATCGTTAAGTAATAAATGCTCCAAGAAATGCAAAAACGCCACTTCTTGACATCAAGAAGTGGCGTTTTTTCTTACCGAATAGCTACCTATCAGTAAACTTCAACAATCTGGCGAGAGTTGGCGTTGGAGTCGAATCCAAGGCCGAGGGAGATTAGGAATGTCGGCGTGTATCGCGAATTATTACCCGCGTCTTTCGCGGTATAAAACGGCAGCATCGCATTCGCTTCCACAAACATGCGAATCGTACTCGCCCGCAAAAACTCAAAGCCCACCGCAAATTCACCCTGCAAACCAGAACCGCTGAAACCGTTATAATTGTTCGAGGTTTCCGTTTGAACGTGCGACCAACCCCAGCTCAACCCGCCGTTCAGATACAACGAGCTCGATGCGACCGGGTCAAAGAAATACAACCCGCCCAAGCGCAAAAGCGTGAAGTTATAGCCACCTGCGTTATCGCCACCATCGGTGCCCAGAACTGTGTTAAAGCCCGCCAATTCAATACCCAACTGATCAAGCTCATAACGCCAGCCGATACCAAAACCTGGACCCGACGAGAAATCGCCACCGAAAACACTACCGTAGCCCAGGCGAACAAATAGCAGATGGTCTGCATGTTCACGACGCGGCGCTGCCTGCTTCTTGACCACGTTGTGTCGAGAAACACCGGAAGCATTGCCTCCATCCAGCGAAGCCTGAACCAACTGATCATAGGTCTCGGGCAGCTCGTCGATATTGTGCGCCTTCAACGTCTTGGAACCTTCCGGCCCGACAACCGTCGCCGTAATCGTGTTCCCCAGCTGCATACTATAGATAATATAGGTCGTATCGCAGTTCTCACGGCCGACCTGCTGATTGCGATTGCGCAACGAATCCTCAACCATTGTGCGAACAACCGCCTGCTCGCGCGGCTCAAGATTATCGCGACTCTCATCGACTTCAACACAAACCGCAGCGAATGCCGTGCTAGAAAACAACACACAACTCAGCACAACAAGCGTATTTAAATAATTTTTCACTGCAGACTCCTTTATTCGATTAATCCGGACAACATTACCTGATTGAGAACACACTACGAAACAATGCAGCATCCGTGCCATCATGCCTTTACGCATCCAACGCAACGAACGCAACCTCATTAACTGCCAAGGCTTCGTCATCACTATTCTCACCGTTTGTCTCAATCCTCAACATCACCACACGACCTTTCGATGGACTAAGCGCTATCCTAAAGTGGAATAAACACTTACCCCCACGCACAAAAGGCGCTTCTTGTAAGCGCCACCCAATTGTACACTGCCGACGACTTAGATCTTTGAGCTACACCCAAATATCCTCAACCCCACGGTTTCCCCATGAAAGCCAACCAATCAACAGACGCCAACGCCGAAACACCCGAACACTTCGACTGGATCATCATCGGCTCCGGCTTTGGCGGCAGCGTTTCGTCTCTGCGCCTGGTCGAAAAAGGCTACAAAGTCCTGACCATCGAAAAAGGCCGGCGCTTCGCACCCGAGGATTTCCCAAAAACCAA
Organism: Lujinxingia vulgaris; assembly: GCA_040394315.1. Lineage (GTDB taxonomy): Bacteria > Myxococcota_A > Bradymonadia > Bradymonadales > Bradymonadaceae > JACCWM01. The sequence goes on along the minus strand of JBEBSM010000076.1, from coordinate 4,681 downwards.
CTGGAATGTCCGCAAATGGATGTGGAAACCCGAAGTCGGCATGACCGGAATCTTTCAGATGTCGTTCATGAAACACGTCACCATCCTGCACGGCGTGGGCGTGGGTGGCGGCTCGCTGGTCTACGCCAACACGCTGCCCATTCCCAAAGACGACTTTTTCAAAGCCGAATCCTGGGCCCACCTGACCGAAAGCTGGAAAGACGAGCTCGCCCCACACTACATCACCGCGCGGCGTATGCTTGGCGCCGAAAAATACCCGGGCAATAGCCCGGCCGACGATGTTTTGAAGTCCATCGCCAAAGACATGGGCCGCGCTGATGATTTCGAGAAAACCACGGTCGCCGTGTACTTCGGCGAAGCCGGCGTTGAAGTCAAAGATCCGTATTTTGACGGCGAGGGCCCGACACGAACTGGATGTATTGAGTGCGGTGCGTGCATGACAGGCTGTCGCTACAACGCCAAAAACACGCTCGACTACAATTATCTCTGGTTAGCCGAACGCCGCGGCCTGCGCATCGAAGCCGAAACCGAAGTCACCTGCGTCAGCCCCCGCGAAGGCGGCGGCTACCTGGTCGAAACGCGTCCATCGCTAAAAGCCACCCGGATGCCGCAGAACTTCACCGCCGACAACGTCGTTTTCGCCGGCGGCGTCATGGGAACTGTTCCGCTGCTTTTAGCACTTCGCGAAAACCCCAACGCCCTGCCCAACCTCTCGCCGCGCGTCGGCGATTTCATCCGCACCAACAGCGAAGCACTGCTCGGCGTCATGCAGCCTGGAAAAGACAAAAACACCTCGCACGGCATCGCCATCACGTCCATTTTGCACACCGACGACCACAGCCACCTCGAACCCGTCCGCTACGGCGAAGGCTCCGGCTTTTTCCGCCTGCTCGGCCTGCCCCACGCCCCCGGCTCCAACGTCGCCAGCCGACTCGGCGGCGCACTCGCCAGCTTTGCAACAAAACCCCTGCTCTGGACAAAAGCACTGGCCACACCCGACTGGGCAAACCACACCCAGATCCTCCTTTATATGCGCACGCTCGAAAGCACGTTGTCGTTTCGCCTGGGCCGCAGCGTGTTCACCGGCTGGCGCCGCGCGCTTGTTTCGCAGCTCGATGATCCCTCAAAAGCACCTGTAGCATTCATGAAAGAAGCCACCGAGCTGGCCGAACGCTGGGCCGACAAAACCGGCGGCGTCACCATGGGTTTGCTCACTGAAACACTGCTCGGCACCCCCAGCACAGCCCACATTTTGGGCGGCGCCTGCATGAGCAAATCTGCCGAAGACGGCGTCATCGACGCCGACCACCGCGTCCACGGCTACGACGGTTTGTACGTCATCGACGGCTCGGCAATGTCTGCAAATCCCGGTGTGAATCCATCGCTTACCATCACTGCACTGGCCGAGCGCGCGATGCAAAAAATCAAACCCAAAGCGTCTCTTTAAACATCCAAAAAACTGAAAAAACCACGCAAATCAGATAACTTAGCATCACGCTGTTTGCCTTTTTTAACGAATGTGCTAACCCGAACACCGTTTCATGCCCTCGATAGTTTTTTACATCATTTTCAATGTGCGTTGATCAGGTGAAGTTCATGATTTTCCGTCGTAATCTTACAGTCCTTCTTGTGTGCGCCTCGCTACTTGTCGCCACGCCGGCCGCAGCCAACTGGTCTGAAACCTTCCAACCAGAAGCCGTCGGTTCCTACCAGGAGCAAGAAGGCCAGCAGTACATAGTGATTGCAGCCGGCGACCGCGCACAGAGTGCACCCGCCGCGCAAAGCCTCACCACCGCTCTTCGCGCAGCAAAAGCCAAAATGGTGATGGACGACAAAAGCCTTGGCGACGTATCCGAGCTTGATGACTCCGCCATCGTCACGAAAGTAACCAAGCTGCCCATCGAACAAATCGTGATCGTTCGCATCTTTGAAACCGGCGCCGACGCTCCACAAATGGCCGTCGTCACCGCCTACGACAAACAAGCCAACGTCTTGTGGGCACTCAGCGCAACGCAAGGCGAAGCACTTGCTCCCGCCGAAACAAGCCGCGTGGCAAAACCGGGCAAGGCCGGTGTGGCCATCGGCAAGCTCCACGAAGACCAGACCGTTGGCACGAGTGAAGCCCGCAAAAAGTTCGACGAAAACTTTCTCTGGGGAACCCAATACATTACCGGAACCGACGGATATTTAAGCCATCACTACTTCCATCCCAAGCGCGGAAAATACGCGGTACCGCTTACTCCCGAAGAATTCTACACAGAGCTAGACCGCCCGGATTTGCTCGAGCAGTACAACAGCAACAGCACCACGAACACGATATCCAACGTCATGGTCACGACCGGCTATCTCGGCGTACTCGGCTTTAGTACCTGGGCCCTCGTTGGCTGGCTCCGCAACGACACCATCGACAGCGACTACGAGTACGAACTGTCCTCCTACGAATTCGATTTGAAATACAACGCAGACAAAAACCCACAACCGCCCGTCAAAAGAGAACCGCATAACCACACGCTCTCGCTCGGACTAACCGGCGCGTCCCTCGCTGTCGCAATCATCGGACACGTGATTTCGCCAAAATCCGTTCACCCGATCAAAACCAGCGAAGCCGCCAAACTCATCGACGAGCACAACGACAAGCTCAAAGAAGATCTCGGCCTGGCCAGCGACTACTCGCCGATGTCCACCACACACCAGCCAGCCCCCTCACGCTTTCAATACGATTTCGACCTGGCTGCCGGCGCCGACGCCGCAGAAGTCCGCTTCCGACTCGACTTCTAATTTACCGCGCACAACCACCACATTTTTTCTAGCGCTGGCAATTCTTGCCAGCGCTATTTTTTTTCCGGCGGCCAATAATCTTCATCCTTCGTCGGCCGCTCCCCAAACACAGCCGTGCCAATCCGCACAATCGTCGCGCCTTCCTCAATCGCCGTCTCAAAATCCGACGTCATCCCCATCGACAATTCCTTCACGCTTGTCATGCCCAGCGCCTGCAATTCATCGCGCAGCTTGCGCAACATCACAAAACACGGCCGCGCACGCTCCGCTTCCGCCGCCAGCAGTGCAATCGTCATCAGGCCACACAACTCCAACTGCTCGGACGCCGCAATTCGCTGCGCAAGCTCGACGGCACCGTCCGGCGCCACACCAAACTTACTCGTCTCACCACTCGTATTGACCTGCATATAAACAGGAAACCGCTCACCCTCACCAAGCGTATCCGCCAGACGTTTTTCCAGCTCCTCGACCAGTGAAACGCGGTCCACCGACTCGATAACCCGCGCAAAACGCAGCGCATGACGTACCTTATTGGTCTGCAAATGCCCGATCATGTGAACGTCCAGCGTAGTCTTATATTCTTCGTATTTTGGAAGCGCTTCCTGCACACGATTCTCACCGAACAACAAATGCCCGGCCTTGATCGTCTCTTCGATGATGTCCATCGAAACCGTTTTTGTCACAAGCATCAACCGAACATCCGACGCCGGACGCCCCGCTCTCGCACACGCTGCCTCAATTTGCGCTTGAATTTCGGCCACTCTATCCATTCGTTCGTTTGACATGCCTTATGTACTCCCTTGAACTGCAAAAACTTGACTCTCATTACACCTGACTTGTGTTACCTCAAGCTGTCTATTAAGTTAATCGCAATTCTAGGGCGTACCGCTGTCATGAAATCAATCGTCACTACGAAACCTGTTATGATTAGTCTCATCAAGGAACAACTATGTTTATGAATACAAGCTTTCCCACGCGCGCGACGGCCCTGATTCTATGTTGTTTGCTCGGCCACACCGGCTGTGATGCTTTTGGTATCGGAGAAATGATTACCGGCATGAACCAAACCGCTGCCGAAGAAAGCGCGCCCGACCGACCCGCCGCGTTCGCGAAATCCATCGTCATTGTGAATCCTCCCAAATCGATTCACATCGACAAGCCACATCCGCTCCTGGCCATCATCAGCGATTCCAACAATGAGCGAATCCTGGATGCAACCACACTCTGGGAAAGCTCAGATCCCACCATCGTCTCGATCGACGCCGATGGCAAAGCAACCGCGCTTCGCCCCGGCAAAGTGAATATCACCGCAAACTTCGCACGACTGAACGACAGCTTCACCGTCAAAGTGATCGACGACGTTCCTCATTCAATCATCTTTGATAAAACGGAAATCGAAGCCGACGAACTCGATGAGTTTACACTGACCGCCACCGTCAAAAACCGCTTCGACGAAACACTCGATGTCCCGGCAAAACTGGCCGCGGAAAACACGCGCATGATCCGTTTCCGCAAGGATGGCACGATCTTCGCTCGCACACCCGGCGTCACCCACATTCATGCAACCGCCGGCGAGCTGAAAGAATCCGTCAAGATTCGCATTGAACCCATCGGCCAGGCTGAATACCGACGAAAAGCCGCCAAACTCGTGCCGCAAACGCCGGAAGAAAAAGAAGCCGAAGAAGCACAAGCCGTTGCCGACGAAAAAGAAAATAGCGAGGCAAAGCTGGAGCAGCCCGAACCGGCCACCAAACCCTGAACATCGCTCATAATTTATCAAAACAAAAACAGCCGGGCGCGCTTTTAGCTCGCCCCGCATATTTTAAATAGAAAACAAATAAAAACCAAATCAGAGATTTCTGCAAGAAAAACAAAGTTTTTACTTTTTTCAGTAAATAACTCG
>JBEBSM010000075.1:0-12434 GCA_040394315.1 Lujinxingia vulgaris | reverse complement strand
AAAGATCAACGCAAGTTCATTGATCAGCGCAATATTCACATCACGCTGCGTATTTTCAATGACCTTGGCCGCTTCCGCCACCCGAATGCTGCTGGCCAGATGCGTCCCGGCTGTAATAATCCGCTTGTACAATTCATCAACAAATTGAGCAGCTTGCGGCGTCGAACCCGAAGTTACTTTTTTGATCGTCGCCAGACGATGCAATTTGTCGCCCGGATTGATTCGCTCCGGGCTGTAGCCTGCATAAAAGTCTTCATTGAACTTCAATCCGCTGAATTTCTCCAGAATCGGAACACAGACCTCTTCGGTTGCTCCCGGAAACACGGTCGACTCGTAAATCACGATGTCATTTTTGCTCAACACCTTACCGACCGTTTCACTGGCTTTCTCAAGCGGCGTCAAATCGGGGCGCTTGTATTCATCGATCGGCGTGGGAACCGTGACGATGAACACGTTACATTCGCGAAGCGCTTCGATATCGGTCGTGTAGCTGAGATGTTTCGCTGCAACCAGACCTTCCGCTTCGACCTCAAGCGTGGCGTCATGACCGGCACGAAGCTCTTCAATCCTGCGTGGATTGATATCAAATCCAACACACGGGAAAAACTTGCCCAACTCCACGGCCAGGGGCAATCCAACATAACCCAGACCGATAATTGCAATCCGCGCCGTATCTACGTTCAACATATTGAAGTTCCTTCCTGGGAATCGAATGATTCGCTACTTATGAACGCTTTGAAAAATTAGCGTTCTGTCATTGGTTTATTATTGCCACGACCGATGCCGATGTAGTCAAAACCATCTTGCTCCATCTGCCGTGGATCGTACTGATTACGCCCGTCAAAAATCTGAGCGCCTTTCATTGTTTTACGCATTACATTGAAATCCGGATGACGAAATGGTTTCCACTCGGTTACGAGAACCATCGCGTCGACGCCTTCCACCGCGGCGTACTGATTGGCTGCGAAAATCAGTTGATTCGATGTGAACCATGCCTCGGGCAACGTCGTTCGCGCAACTTCCATCGCAACCGGATCGTAGGCCTGCACACGCGCACCGGCTGCAATCAGACTTTCCAGCAAAACCACCGACGGCGCTTCGCGAATATCATCCGTTCCCGGCTTAAACGCGATGCCCCACACGCCAAAAATCTTACCGGTCAAATCACTACCGTGACGCTCCACGATTTTTTCAAACAGACGGTGTTTTTGCCGATCATTGCGCTCTTCCACCGAAGCCAAAATCGTCGGCTCGAAGTCAAACTTCTTCGCCATGTTGATCAGCGCCTTCACGTCCTTTGGAAAACACGATCCGCCATAACCACAGCCCGGATAAATAAACGAATAGCCAATCCGGCTATCCGAACCAATGCCACGACGCACATTTTCAACGTCCACGCCCATCCGCTCACACAGATTGGCAATCTCGTTCATGAACGAAATCTTGGTCGCAAGCATCGCATTCGCCGTATATTTCGTCATTTCGGCATCACGCACACCCATGAACATCACGCGATCATGATTGCGATTAAACGGCGCGTAAAGCTCCTGCATCAAATCGCGCGCGGACTGACTATCCGTCCCAATAACCACACGATCTGGACGCATGAAGTCATCAACCGCTGCACCTTCCTTCAAAAACTCAGGATTGCTGATCACATCAAAATCGATCTGCACACCGCGCACATCAAGCTGTGCCTGAATTGCCGCACGAACCTTGTCGGCCGTCCCAACCGGAACCGTCGATTTGTCGACGATTACCGTATAAGCCGTCATATTCTGACCGATCTCACGTGCAACCTGCAGCACATACTGTAGATCCGCCGAACCATCCTCACCCGGAGGCGTGCCAACCGCGATAAACAGCACTTTCGTGTTCACCATCGCTTCGATCAGCGAAGTCGTAAACTGAAGACGACCTTCGGCATGGTTTCGCACCACCAATTGATCAAGGCCTGGCTCGTAAATCGGTAAAACTCCTTTTTTCAGGCCCTCAATTTTTTTCGTATCGACATCCACGCAGGTTACATGATTGCCCATCTCGGCAAAGCAAGTGCCGGTAACGAGTCCTACATAACCTGTTCCAATGACGGTAAGTTGCATGGTCCTAACTCTCTGTTAAACAAAGGATAATTTCCAACTTTCAGACTCTAACTTGCTGCGTCGGGCGAGTTTTGTAGCCTGTTAAACGCCGACATTCAACCTTACAATACAACTCCTTACAGCACCTGCCGTTTTTTAAGCACTGAAAAACCGTTCTAAATATGGCGAAGGATCCGTGGTTCTTCATCTTCCTGCACCAAAAACGCATTCTCAGCACCCGCAGAATACGCATACGTCGGTACAAGCTCGCCCAACAATCGTCGGACTTCCTGGTTGTCCATACTCCAGGCTGCATCCAACAATTCCTGATAGTATTTTACCAGCGGTTCAAAGTTTCCTTCCTGACCTTTGCCCACGAAAATCTTCGCATGACTGGTCCGGTCAACATCTTCCTCATCCAGTGTCAGCTCTTCAAAAAGCTTTTCACCCGGACGCATTCCCGTAAATACGATTTGAATATCCTCCTCATTCATCCCCGAAAGCCGCACCATATCCCGGGCCAGATCGGCAATTTTTACCGGCTCGCCCATGTCCAGAATAAAGACCTCGCCACTGCTCTTAAACGACGCGGCCTGCAAAACCAGTTGAACCGCTTCGGGAATCGTCATGAAATAGCGCGTCATCTGCGGATCGGTCACTGTCACCGGACCGCCACGACGGATTTGCTCGCGAAAAATCGGAACCACACTGCCATTCGAGCCCAGAACATTTCCAAATCGAACCGCACAGAACTTGGTATCCGGATACGTCGCGCCAAGTCGCTGCACGTACATTTCCGTTACCCGCTTGGTTGCCCCCATCACGCTCGTCGGATTTACCGCTTTATCGGTCGATATCAGCACAAAAGATGCCACCTTAAATTCGGCCGCAAGCCCAGCCACGGTTTGCGTGCCAACCACATTATTCTTGACTGCTTCACACGGATTTTGCTCCATTAACGGAACATGTTTATACGCCGCTGCATGAATCACCACGTCGGGTTGATGACGCTGAAAAATACCGCGCATCCGAGCCAGATCACAAACGCTCACCACGTAAGGCGTGATTTTACAGTCCTGCTCACTGCGCCCGAGCTCATGATTGATGAAAAAAAGCGGTGTCTCGGAATTATCCACCAGCACCACCTCACTCGCCCCAAAACGTAACACCTGTCGGCACAACTCCGAGCCAATCGAGCCGCCCGCACCTGTTACCAACACACGCTGCCCCTTCAAAAACCTGCCCAGCGCATCCAGATCGAGCTTTACCGGCTCCCGTCCCAGCAAATCCGCAATGGAAACCTCTCGCAAACGATTCATAGACACATCATGTTCCAGAATCGCTTCCACCGCTGGCAATATTTTCGTCGTCACATTTGCCGCGCGCGCAGCATCCACCACACCGCGGATCTGCGCGCGGCTGGCTGATGGCATCGCAATGATGACCTCTTCGATTTCAAAACGTTCGGCCAGTTCCCCGAGCTGTGCAATCGTGCCCGCCACCGGCACCCCCTGAATGCGCAGCCCCTGCTTGTTTAGATCGTCATCAAGCAATGCCACCGGCCGATAGCGCAAATTGCTGTTCTTACCAATCTCACGCAACAGCATATCGCCCGTATCCCCGGCGCCGACGATCATCAAATTCACCGCCCGATCCGGATGCCGATGATTCACCACGACCTCTCGCAGCAGTCGCAGGCCTGCTCGAGCGCCTGCTAACGCCACCAGCGATAAACAATAATCAAGCAAATAAATAGATCGTGGACAGCCCACCGCCAGAATCCAGGAATTGATCACCATCACCAATAACGAACAAATCGCCAGCGCATGCGCCACAGCAATCATGTCGTGCAGGCTGACGTACTTCCACCAGCCCTGGAACATCTTCAATCCCCCAAATACAACCATTTTCACCAGCAACACGACCCACAATCCCTGCCACATGCCCGCATACAAATCCGCAGGGATCAAAAAATCAAAGCGAACCGAAAACGCACTCATATACGCAATAAAAAATATTATCAGATGAAAACTAGCAATTACGACCAAACGAATCTCACGCGGAATCACATAATTTCGCTCTGACAATCGTTGTTTCAAACTTGATGTCGTCATGTCACATCCAGGGTTGGAGAAACCATCACGTAGTTCGCACGAGTGAGCGTCTTCATTCCAAAGTTTTGTGCGTGCACTCTCGGATGAGCGTATTTTTTTACTCGAAACACAACGCACCTCGCCCCCAACCGGCCAGACACGCGACTATTCAACTCGTTACGATATGCTCCCAAATCTAAGTTCGTTACGTCAGAGTCAATCCGCCCCACCCCCAAGATCCCTTGCCAAAACCCGGCTTATCCCGACCGAAAAACGACAAAACCCGCCGCAAAACAAGGCACCCGCGACTTTTCAATAAAGTCGCGGGTGCCTGAATCAACGCGTATTCCACGCCCAAAAATCACTGCACATTAAATCAACGCGAACAGCTTCGACTCAGCTTTTCCACCGCCGCACGATACCGCCTGGCCGACGTATACGTTCCCGTCGTAATCTCACGCAACAAACCCGCCAGTTGCTGGCATTTGCCGTGACGCGCCAAAAACTCCGCCAACGGCACCGGTTCGTTCCACTTCGCCATAATTCGTCGATACACGATCTGCGCCTCTTCCTCATGGCCACGCAGATCATGCAACCAGGATTCCCCGTCCCAGCAAGTTCGAAGCCGCGCATCTGCAATGGGTGACGCGCAATACTTGCGATGCGCATGCTCAATCAACCGCACCTGCTCCGCAGACGCATCCCCAGGTTCTTTCGGACGCAACGCCAGCACATGCCCCAAAAGAGCGCCGTCCAACACATTCATTTCCGCCGCGCCCTGCAACAACTTCCATGCTTCCTCACGATTGTTTTGCGCCACCAACAACCCGATCAATTCCTGATACCCCGGCGGAGATTCATCCGGCAGACCCAACAAGTTTTTCGATACCAGAACACGCGCCCACAATTCCGCAAGCCCCGGTAACTTACTCTTTTCGTAAATTCGGATCATCGCCAGATGTGCCTCAACCGACTCCGGAAACCGCTCGATCAACTCGATCGAAAAATCCACCGCCGCCATCTGCCCCTTACTCGCCAAAATCTTATCCGCAGCATAAATCCAGGTTACCGGCGGCGCTTCCGACAAAACCTCCGCACGCGCCTTTGCTGTACGTACATCGTGGATCATAAAACGATCGATCCACGGCTGCGTCACATCCGCAAATCGATCTTTTCTAAACAGCTCCTGATACAACGCAATGGTCTCTGGCCGATCTTTTATCGTGTTTTTGTCCGAATTCTCCGACTTCACCCGGGCATGAGCACGCGCCCGAAACAACAAGTGCCGGCTGTTTGGAAGCAACACATAAGAACGATCTGCAAGCTCCGCTGAACGCTCAAAATTACCCTGCTCGCGCTCATAAATCGACAATCTGGCGAACAATTCACTATCGGTCGGAAGCGTTCTCACCCAACGCTCCACATTCTCAACAACCGGCGCTTCGCCTTCCTGAAATGCCGTGGATTTATCGAAGTCATACGTAAAATAACAGCTTACGAAAAGCGTCACCCCGACAACCGCACCCACCCCAATCAGCCACCAGCCGGCCCGATAAGGCAAATAGATATGCCCCGCCGATGCTGAGCGAAGCTGCCCGGTCTTACTCGATATCTTTCGCGGCGCCGACGCATATTCCACCATCACAACAAACGGCAAAACCAGCCCGAGCACGTAAAACGGAAAGTGAAACATCGCGACGATGAGCATATACAAACTCATCCCGAACGCTGCGATATAGCGCGCGCCCTTCTCATAGCCCGACAGGCCACGACGCCCAAACCACAGCCCACTCAGCAACAAACCGCCGCCAACCAGCGTGACCAAAACCCCCATCGTCATCAGCCATTCGACCGGCTCATTTTCAATCGTCGCCGTCATCCCTGAGCGCAACACACCCCAGTCCACATACGACGGCAATGTTAACTCAAGCGAACCCGATCCACTGCCAAAACGCCAGTAATCCCGCGCACCACTCACTGCCGCCCGAAGCATATACCAACGCCCGCGTCCTTTATCATCGAGCCAGCGACCGAAATCCGATTCCTCAAACTTTTCGGCAAACCATTCGCTCCCCATCATCCAGGCAAACAAAACCATCGCGCTGGCCAGCGACGTCAACAACGCTGTCCACTGCGTCCGCGCTACTTCCGCCAAACGCCGACGCGCCGCCTGCGCTGCCCCCATCCGCAAACTCAAACCCGCCCCGATAATCAACAACCCCAGCCCGTACGCCAGCTCCGTTCCATCGCTCTGATGCATCGCCATCAAAACCAGCGACAAAATCCCAATCGCCGCCGCCCCGATCGTTTGCGCAACCCGATCGCGATACTCCTGCATCACAAACGCAAACGCTGCCAGACTTACCAGCCCAAAAAACACCGCCGCATGATTTTTATTAACGAATGTACTCAGCGACAGTACCGGTATTTCCGCCTTGTAAAACCCCAGAAACAGATTCGTCCCCAGCGCCTCTTGCGCCAGTCCAATACCCCAGACCACCGCACCACTGGCCATGACCGTCCACAACAGTTTGCGCCACACACCCCGGCTAAACCCTATATTTGCGACCGTCACCGAAAAAAACACCAGCGCAAGCCAGCGCAAACCAGAAGCCGCTGTCTTTTGAGGCTCCAAAGACAGCGAACGCCAGCGCGTACTCACCTCCTGGCCCGGCATCGCCAGTTGCCAGCTATCGATATATGCGGCATACCCCACCGGATTAAGAAGCTGTTGAAGCCATCCGGGAACAGGTAAAACCTGCAGCAAACAAACCAGCGCAAAAAGCGCCAGCCCCAATGTCGGAATAGATACGACGATTTCCGGAGTTTGCGAGTTACGCTTTCGTCGGACCTGCTCGAAAAATAATCCAAGCAAGCCGACCGCCGCCACAATAGCCGCCACGGAATTATGAACCCCACCTAATGCAACAGGGGTTGCCAAAATGGAAATGGCGATGAGGATTTGGGATATCGTTATCGAACGCAGAGTTGTCTTCCTTATTCCCTGGGTCGCTACCACCGTAGAACGCAATAAATTGGCGTTAACGGAAGCGTTGACGTTATGCATTGAACTATCTACAGTGCCGACCTGTCAATTGTGACAGTTTTTTCGTGCTCTACCTTGCTGTTTTTTGCAAGTGTAGAGAATCACGTGTTCCTCTGAGTATTCAAATAATGTCCGACGCCTTTGGTTTTCAAGAGCCCCGAGCTCAAGCAGTAACCGACGATGAGGGAGAGTCCCTTGGTCGGGTTATTTCTCGTTACTGGGTTTTGCTCAAACGCTTTTACTGGATCTTGATCATTACGTCGATCCTGTGTGTGGCTGCTGCCTATCTCTGGACCGACCGACAACCCAGAATCTATCAAGCGACCAGCAAGCTAATCTTCCACGAAGCAAAACCAAATATTTTCGGAAAGCAAATCGAACGCGTCGAGCTCATCGATCCCGGTGGTCGATGGCAATTCGAACAATTCTGGAACACGCAACGCGAAGTCTTGCGATCCAAATGGTTCGCAGACCGCGTCGTAAAACGCCAGGGTCTGGTCGACGATCCTCGATTTATGTCACCGCCGCCACCCGGCGTAACCCGCAGCCCGGAAGACGCTATGCGACAGGCCAGCAGCAAACTGCTCGCTGTCTCTGACGTCAGTCTCCAACGCGACAGCCGCGTCGGACTCGTGCGCATCCAGATCGACAACGCCGAACTGGCCACCAAAATCGCCGACGGTATTGCCGAAACTTATGTCGAATATATCCGCGAATTCCAGTCCAGCGGCGTCAATCAACTCGCCACTTGGTTCGATACCTACGTATCCACCAAGCGAAACGAACTCGATGCTTCGCGCACGGAACTCCAGGAATACCAGCGCGATAACAACATCTTATCGCTATCATTCGAAGAACGGCAGCTTTTAAACAACACCGAACTCACCGCCGTCAGCGGTCAATTGCGCGAAGTCAAAGCTACTCTTTTTGCCGAATCTGCCCTGCTCAATCAAATCGTCACCATGGAAAAGAAAGGTGCCGATCTACGAGCCCTGGCCGATCTCGTGCAAAACGAAACCCTTCGTCGCGCGCTCAACCGTGAAGCTGAAATCAAAGAGGAAATTGCACGTCTACGACCACGCTATCTCGATAGCCATCCAGACATGCAATCCGCCCACGAACAACTAAAAGTCGTTCAAGATCACATCAACGAAGAAATCGCGCGGATCCGCGCCGGCGTCGAAAACCGTGTCGCCGTCACCCGCCAGAATCAGGCCAACCTGCAAGAAGAACTCGCTCGTGCCAAAGCCGAAGTCGCCGTACTCAACGAAATCGGCGTCGAATACGGCCTGCTCCGCGATGGTACCGAAGATCTCAAACAGCACTACGACATGGTCCTCAATCGAAGCAACGAACTCGATATCAACACGTTGTACGAAAGCGATATCATCCAGGTCCTCGAAAACGCCGATATCCCACGCTCGCCAATCAGCCCCAAACTGCCCCTGAACCTGGCCGTCGGTCTGATGCTCGGACTAGCCATGGGCGGCGGTATCATGGTTCTCATCGATGCACTCGATAACACCGTAAAAAGCGATCACGACGTTACCAAATACACCTCGCGCCCCATCCTCGGCATGTTACCCGCCGTCGATGCTTCCACCGTCAAAAGCCTGGAAGTTTTTGGAGAATCCGCACTCGATACCCTGACGCACACCGCCCCCAGAAGCTCGTTTGCCGAAGGAATCAAGAGTTTGCGCGCAAACCTCATGTTTATGGCACCCGATAATCCGCCCAAACTCTTGTTGATGACCAGCCCTGGACCCAGCGAAGGAAAAACGCTGACTTCCGTCAACATGGCAATCGCACTTGCACAATCCGGCCTGCGCACCCTGATCGTCGACACAGATCTCCGTCGCCCCCGCGTACACAAAGCGCTCGGAGCCTCCAACGAAGTCGGCCTCTCCAGCATGATCACCGGCGATACAACGCTCGAGCAGGCGGTCAAAGACACAGGCATTGAAAACCTGTCGATTCTGGCCTGCGGCCCTATTCCGCCCAACCCGTCCGAGCTTTTGCAGTCCGATAAGTTCCAGAAAATCGTCGAAGAAATGAAAGGATCTTATGACCGAATTCTCTTCGACTCGCCGCCACTCGCTGCCGTCGCAGATGCGCTCGTCTTAAGTCACACCGTCGACGCCGTTATGTTGATCCTTAAATTCGGCCAGACCCGTCAGGAGCTGTTGCGCCGGTCCATCGAGCAACTCGAAGCCATTGGTGCTCCCTTCATCGGTTGCGTTTTGAACAACATCAGCGCCGACAGTGCCGGTTACGGATACGCCTATTATTACCGCTATCGCTACGAAGACGATCACGTAGACGAAGTAAAACCGCCCAAAAAACGCGGTCCCAAGCTCGCCAGTTAAATCCACTCAGTTCCCTCTAAAACTCGCGTCTATCCCGGACGCGAGTTTTTTATTGTCAAAATATCTGCTCATTTTTACAGTCGTGGATTGCCAGCCCGCTATCTGGTGTTTAGAACTGGTCACGAACTTAACTACATGTTTATTAAATTTGTATAAAACCGGAGAAACTACGTGGAATTGATTCAATACAAGCTGGATAACGGCCTAACTGTACTTCTATACCCCACTTCAACAGCACCCGTTGTCGCCTGTAACGTGTGGGTTGGCGTTGGAAGCGCTGATGAAGAGCCCTTTGAAGCCGGCCTGGCCCACGTCCACGAACACATGCTTTTCAAAGGCACAACACGCCGCGGAGTCGGCGTCATCGCCCGCGACGTCGAAGCGGCCGGTGGACACATCAATGCTTTTACTTCGTTCGATCAGACCTGCTATTACATCGTAATGAGCAGCCGTTTTATGGACACCGGCCTGGATATTCTTGCCGATGCCGTCCAAAACTCTTCATTCGATGCCGAAGAACTAGCCAGAGAACTCGAAGTTATCCAAGAAGAGATCAAACGCAGCGAGGACAACCCCTCGCGCGTCGCCACACTTCAACTCTTCAAAACAGGCTTTCGCGAACACCCGTATCGCCTGCCCGTAATCGGAACCTCTGAATCAGTCGACTCTTTTGGCCGCAAAAACGTCGTTGATTTCTTCAAAAAACACTACGTTCCCTCCAACATGACCGTCGTCCTCGCGGGCGACTTCGAACCCGAAGAAGCTCGCCAAAAAATCCAGCATTATTTCGGCGATTTTCAGGGTTCCGACTATGTTCCCACCCCACGCGTTCAGGAATCGCCACAAAAAGAAATTCGCGCATGGAGCCAGTCACGCGACATTCAACAAACGCATTTATGCGCAGGCTTTCACATTCCCAACGCCGTCGACGACGATATGGTCGCCATTGATCTGCTGGCCGCCGTCATGGGTATGGGCGAAGCCTCCCATCTTTACCAGTCCATTCAACGCGATCGCGAACTCGTAACCGACATCAGCGCATCGGCATACTCCCCAAAAGACGCCGGACTATTGATCATCTCTGCTGATTATCAATTACCCGAAGATGCTTCCTTTGCGCATCAAGACGTCGCTCGCGCCATGCTCGAAGAAGTCTTCCGTTTTCGCGAAATGCGCGTCAGCAAAGTCGATCTCGACCGTGCACGTACAATCCTCGAAAGTCAGGCCATTTACGGCCAACAAACGATCGAAAGCCGCGCCATGAATCTCGGCCACTACCAGATGGTCACAGGTGATCCGCTCTTCGACGAGAAATATTACGCAGCCCTCGGCCAGGTAACGTCCCAGGATATTCAAAGAGTCGCGCGAAAGTACCTGACGCCCCAAAACGCTTCGCTGGTCGTCTTACAGCCGGAAGCCGGTCCCCAGATCACAACGGATACGCTCGAAGAATTAGCACACGCAGCCTTCGAAACGATCTCGGCCGAAGCGATCGATGCAGGGATTTCCACCGACAGCGAAGGTTTTGCACGTGTCGAGCTACCCGACGGTCCAACACTCATCATCCAGGAGGCCAACAGCGTCGCTACCTTCTCCGTGCGAGGACTTGCCATGGGCGGCCTACGAACGGAAACACCCGAAAACAACGGCACCAGTCGTCTGGTAGGCAGTCTCCTGACGGCCGGCACCGCAAAACGTACCGCTGTTGAAATCGCACGAGAGAGCGAATCCATGGCCGCAAGCCTGAGCGGATTCTCCGGCCGAAACTCGATCGGACTCGCGATGACTGGACTATCACGCACGTTTGATGCTGGTTTTGAGCTTTTCGTCGATACGATGCTCGGTTCAACCATGCCAGATGAGGAGTTCGAACGGGAACGAAAACTCCAACTTCAGAGCCTGAAAAGTCGCCAAGATCAACCCGCAGCCGTAAATTATGATCAATTCGCCAGAGCATTTTTCTCACCCCATCCCTACGGAATGTCAACGCTTGGCACGGAAGCCAGCCTGAACTCACTTCGCGCTGAAGATGTGCGCAAGAACTTTGCGTCCACCATTCACCCACAAGACCTCGTACTGTCGATCGTTGGCGACGTACACACCGAACACGTTATCCAGCTCGTCGAGCGCTACTTTGTTCGACCTGATGCACCTTCCAAAGCAACGCTCCAATTACCGAAACTTCCAACACGCTCAACGCCCCAACTCGTTGTCAGTGATCTCGAAAAACAACAGGCTCACGTAACCGTCGGGTTCAACGCACCACTGCTTAAATCGCCGGAAAACTATGCCCTCGAAGTCCTCTACGCTGTACTTTCTGGCCAGGGCGGACGTCTATTTTATGAACTCCGCGACAAACAAAGCCTTGCCTACAGCGTCTACGCCGACCGAATCCCTGGCTTAGATGCAAGCGCATTTACGTTCAATATCGGTACAAGCCCCGAAAAAATTGAACAGGCGCTTGGCGGCATGATCATCGAAATGCAAAAAATACATAAAGAAGCGATCACGACCGAAGAAATCGAACGTGCCAAAGTCTATCTCATCGGAAACCACGATATCGCGCTGCAACGAAACTCATCACGCGCAATGACCTTCGGACTCGATGAGCTCTACGGCATGGGCTACAAAAGATCGCTTGAATACGGAGATCACATCAGCGCCGTCAGTGCCGATGATATTCAACGTCTCGTTCAGACGTACTTTGACCTCAACTCCATGGTCGTCTCAATCGTCAAACCAGCAAAAATGAGCATTTCCCCCGATTTACTTGATCGTTACCGAATCTAAATAACAAGAAATACAACAACCGCGCGCTTGCCGTTTCAAATGAAACGGCAAGCGCGCG
>JBEBSM010000074.1:0-12611 GCA_040394315.1 Lujinxingia vulgaris | reverse complement strand
GGTGTCTATCTGGTTGAATTGAAAAACATGGACGGGTTGAACTCGATTAGCTTTTCGAATCTGAATGTTGCGACCTATGTGCCTGTAAATCTTGGTGATTTGAATACGGGTTCAAAAAACAGTCAGACGTCCTCGTTCTCGGTGGCGGCTCAGGGGATGCAGTTTTTTACCTATGAGACAACGGAACCGCTGGTTTCGCGGGTGAAGATCGTGCCGGCCATTGGTCAGGCGCCGAGCTGGTTGGAGCTGGCTGGAATCGATATGAAAACGCGTGCGGTTGCGACGTCGTCTTCGTTGGAAATCGATCGTCATGTTGTTTTAACGCCGCAACGTCGCGTCGGAACGCTTTTCAATGATGGCGCGCAACCGGCCAATGGCTTGATTGAGCTGACGGCCACTGGACTTCCGACGGCAGAGTCGGAGCCAAACGATTTGCGCTCGCTGGCGAATGTTTTGCCGGTAGAAGCCGGTAAAGCCCCGGCTCCTGTGTATGGAGCTGTGCAGGGTGCGGATGTTGATTTTTTTAAGATTACGATGAACCAACGCGCGCTCGTTGCTTTTGAGACCAAGATTATATCGGGTCCGTCCGCATTGAATGTGCAGTTGCTCAGTGCGGAAGGAACGCTCATCGAGCTTGCTGCAATGCGCGGCGATGGCATCAAGGTGGGTGCGGTGCTTCAGGCAGATACGGATTATTTCCTGTCGGTTGCAACGGAAGTTCCGGGCTCACGCACGGCTTACGCAGTGTTTTCGAGCCTGATTACGACCGCGGCCGTTCTGGAGAAAGAGCCCAATAATCAGGTTGCGCAGGCCACGTTGTTGCCGGCGGATTCGGTTGAAATGATGGGAACGCTTGGCGGCTACACCGATGCCGACTGGTTTGAGCTTTCGCTCGGACAGGCGCGTTGGATTAAGCCTGTCTGGCGGGCAAACGATGCATTTGGTGCGACGCACAATGTTGCCGAACTGGCGTTTTATGCAGCCGACCGCACGACGAAACTCGATTTTGAGACGATGGTAAAGTTGCCGGCCGGCAAGAGTTTTGTGCGCGTCAGCACGTCGCAGTCGTTGGAGCGTGGCAACACGTATCATCTGGGGCTTGAAACGGTTGGTTTTGAATCGTTGGGCGAGTTGACGTTGGGCGCAACGCTTGGGCGAAGCAATGTTGTATTTATGCACCCAAAGCAGCTCGTGGGCTATTCATTTACTGTGCGTGATACGCTTCCGTTGGATGCTTCGCAGGCAGTTTTTGCATGGTCGAGCGAGCAAATTACGGTATTCGATGCGGCTGGTAATGCGGTGTTTGTCTCAAAAGATTCCGGACAGGTATTTGGTTCGGCGGCTGAGCCGAGCATGTACGTTCGTGGGCTTGCTGCGGGAACGTATTATGTCACGGTTCAGCGTGATTTTATGTCCACATACGACTTGTTAATCGGTCAGGTGACGCATCGTACGGAGCTGGAAATTACGGGTGCGAACACCAACAATTCACTCGTAGATGCAGAGGATCTCGGTGTTCTGGTAGCGGGTGATGCGATTTACGTGCATGCCAATGTGGAACGAACTGACGAAATGGACTTCTTCGGGTTTGAAGTTCCCGGTCAGGTTGGTGATCCCGGTAAAATTGTTTCGATCGAGCTTTTCCGCACCGGAGAAAAGGTCGCGGATGTGGGTCTGGGCTTGCAGGACGTTTCTGGAAATCCGTTAGCGGACGCCAATATGATACCGCAGTTGATTTCGATGGAGCTTGAGCCGGGTCGCTATTATATCCGCGCCTGGTTCTTTGATGACGTTGGTTTCAATAGCAGTGATTATTTGCTGCGCGTCTTGATGAACCCCTGATGTTTTGGTGTTTTGATAGGTAACAACGTACATTCGTGAGGGTACGTTGATGGAAAAAGAGCGTTTACGGCAAGCCGTAGACGCTCTTTTTTTTGAGTTTTGGGAGCAAAGAAAAACCAACGCCCGAAGTTGGGGGACAAATGGCTTATTAAGAGAAATAGGTCCTAAAGTTAGGGGACAAATGGCTTATTAAGAGAAATGGGTCCTAAAGTTAGGGGACAAATGGCTTATTAAGGGAAATGGGTCCTGAAGTTAGGGGGCAAATGGCTTATTAAGGGAAATGGGTCCTGAAGTTAGGGGACAAATGGCTTATTAAGAGAATTTGTCGCGAACGGGGATAAGAAGGCCCGGCTACCCTCTCAGAGATGGTAACCGGGCCGTGTTTGTGCGGGTTTTGGTGTTTTGGAGACTATCGCTCGGCGGGCAGGTTTTGCTTGATGGTGTCGTAGAATTCCTGGTGGTTCTGGAAGTCGGTGAGCGTGAGATCTGTGTCGGTGCTGCCGACGGTTGCGATGCCGATGTTACCGTTTTTGAAGAGGTTGTTGAGCAGTCCGCGGGAGGTGGTGAGGTGGTCGATGCGGTTGTAGAGAATGGTCTGGCGGTGGCGGTACATGCGGCCCCAGGAGCGGACGATGCGGCTGGATTCTGCGGTATATTGCGTGTTGCGGATGCGGATGATCAGGACGGTTAGTGTGAAGGGAAGAAGGGCGAGCAGTGGAAACACAATGACCGAGGTGAGTAGGAGTTTGGTGAGGCCGTTGGCAAGTGCGGGCTTGGTTGTGGTGAGTGTGGTGGCGGTGAATTGCTCGGACTGGCGCACGGCTTTGATGGGGTGCGTGTAGAGAAGGTTGTCGAGCTGTTCGTGGCGAGTGCTGACGTTTTCGAGAAACGCGAGTTCTCTGGTGGCGCCGCCGGCGATGGTCCAGTGGAGCGAGCCGGTTTGTGAGTTTAGATATTGGGTGGAGTGGATGTGTTTGATGTCATGAAAGGCTGCGTAGTGGCTGGAAATCGTGAAGATTCCCTGGCGTAGGCGGAGGTGGCTGTCGAAGATTTCGAGGCGCGCGCGTTTGTAGAATACTTCGCTGAACGAGTATTGGACGAGCAGGAGTCCGAAAACGAGGATGAGTTGGAGCAGGAAAACCGGGTAGAATAGGGCGACGCCGAGGCTGACGATTGCCCATGCGACGATGATTGCGCCGATGTCGAGATGTGCACGCAGGGCATTGGATGCGTTGAAAGTTGGAACGATGACGCGGTTTGGTTGGGCTTGTTGTAAGCCGAGGCGCTCGAGGATGTCCTGCGCGATTTCGCGGCCGTCGTCGATGTGTTTGAAGGCGATGATTTCTGACGTGCCGATCGAGTGAAACTGCAGTGTGGCGGTGCCGAAGAGTCGGTCGAGGATTCCGTGGCGAAGGGTGACGGCGGTGACCTTGTCGAGCGTGAATTCGGTGTGTTTTTTGTTGAACATCGTGTGGTGCAGGCCAATTTTGTGGTCGTCCACGCGGTAGTGCGTGGCGTGGTAGGCGATTGCGTGGTTGATGACGTCGCGGCCGGTGACAACGACCATGAGGATCAGGAATCCAAAGGACAGTTCGCCGACGGGAAGTCTTGAGAAAAAGTCGTCGGAAGTGGGGACGATGATGTTGAGAATTGTGAGCGCGAATAGTGCTGTGAGGAGGACGCCAATGGTGAGCGCGCCGTACGCGAGTGCGGTTCCGCCGATGGCGCGTTTCAGGCTCAGGCGTAGCTCAAGCTCGGGTCGGTTGGTTGCTCTAAGGCGCTGTGGTGCGGCGACGCGGGACGTTGATTCGGAGGCTTGCCAGTCATTGACCTGACCGTCGCGAGCGCTTGCGTCGACGCTTGGGAGATCGATGTGGATGGGTTGATTTGATTTGTGTTCGCGGATCAGTCGTTCGAGGTTGGCTTTGAACTGGTCTGCGCGTGGCATGACTTTGAAGGCGATGTTGGTGTTGGCGCCCTGGCAGCTTACGACGAGGTCGGAGTAGTTGAAAACGCGGCGGAGCAGGGACTGGGTGAGGGTGACGTCGGCCAGGTTTTCGAGCGGGATGAATTTGTGGCGTTGGGTGAGAAAACCGTCGCTGTAGTCGATGACGTCGTCGTACAAAACGTAGTCTCGCCGTGAAAGATCGATGGCGTGGAGGGCTGCGTAGACGCTGCCGCCGATGAAGAAGATTGCGGTCGATAGGAAGAGCAGGGGCGAAGAAAATGCTGACGAAAACAAACCGGTGGATGCTTCCAGGCTCTGGTCATCGGACATCAACTGACCAAGGGCTGTGAACGCGAGGTATCCTGCGAAGATGATGCCCGTGGCGAAACCTTCGCCCATCTGGATTACGGTGCCGAAGAGTCCGGGTCGTTCGCGCTGGATTTCACGTTTGCGGGAGAGTGAAAAGCCGTTTTTTTGCATGCGGGCGGCGACTTCTTTGTAAAAAGACATCGGGCTGGCGATGGAGACCATGGAGATTTCGGTGCCGGCGGCGCCTGCGGCCTGAATGTAGACGTTGCCGGTCTTGAAAATCTGGTGCTCTAGAAATGGAATGGTGGTGCTGACGTGCGTGATGTTTTTTAGCTGAAGATCGACGGTCTGTTCGCTGAAAAGCCCGCCGGTTCGCATCATGATGCGGTCCGGATAGAAGCTGTAGGTAGTTTTATTGAAGCGAACGAAAAGCGTCAGGAAGTTGAATCCGATGATCGCGAATACCAGGATGGCCAGAATGGCGGGCAGCATTGGTAGCGGGAGCTCGGAGAGTGAGAGGGCTTCTGTCGCAGCGATCGCGCCGAGCACTAAGATTAGGGCGAGCTGAGCGGTGGGTTTGATGACGAAAGGGTTAAATTCGGGTTTTATGATCAATTCGGGCTGCATGTATGTGCTCCGTGGTACGTGAAAGTCGATCGAAGGTCACGGTTGCCTATCATACAATAAGCCGTTGGCCTTGTTGGATATTGCAATCGTTGTAACCCCACGTTTCACGCTGACTATCACCCACAAGTTTACTATCTGGACGATTGACGCGTTTTGTGGGCCATTCGAAGGCTTTTTGGGCGCACGCGAAGACGCGAAGGCGCGAAGAAAAGCACAGCAAAAGCAAAAGGCGCACGCGAAGACGCGAAGGCGCGAATTGCCGCGAAGAAAAGCAAAGTAAAAGCAAAGTAAAAGCAAAGGATAAACAAGGGTGGGCGTGGACGTGAAAAGATGTGGGTAATGGTCAGCGTTTCACGTCGGGTGAGATTTGGCGGTGTGGGAAAAGGTATTAGAAATAAGGTGATGGGGGCTGGTTAAAAGGCGAGGGCGGCGCCGGCGCCGATGTTCCAGTCGTTGACGGTGGTGTAGAGGCCGTCTTGTTGGAGTTGCCAGAGGCGGTTGTACTGGGCTTTGAGGTAGAAGGGGCCGTGGATGAGGGCGCGGGCTTCGGTGATGACGAAGGCGCCGTCGAAGTCGAGGGCGTCGCTGAGGGTGTCGAAGTTTGGTTTGTAGTAGAAGACGCCGAGTTGGATTGTGGGGGAGGGGGTGATGGCTAAGCGCAGGCGTAGGGTGGTGTTGTTGGGGCCCTGGTAATCGTCGTAGGCGATGCCGAATGCGAAGGTTTCGTGTAGGTGGATGGTGCCGGATGTGAAGAGGCCGTGGACGGATTCGCGGTGGGGGCTGGCTGCGGTGCGGAGTTTGGGGGCGGGCAGGCTGTTGGTCCAGCCGGCGAATTGATAGCGGTCGATTTCGTAGAGGGGGCCGATGTAATCGGGCAGGTAGCGGCTGCTGAGCAGGCGGTGTTCGACGCGAGCGGACAGGCGGATGTCGTCGGAGATGGGTAGTTCGGTGAGTAGGCCGTTGTGCCAGCCGGTGCCAAGGTTGAAGTGATGGTTGAGGTCGGTGTAGGGGGTGAGGATGAATTTTTCGGTCTGGATGAGATTGAGTTCGAGATCGATGCCGCCGAGGGTGGTGGATTGTTGTTGGAGAACGACGGGTTGGTCGTGTGGGCCGACGCCGGTGCTGCCATCGGGGTTGGAATCGAGCTGGGTTGGGGCGCTGAAGTCGGAGACGATGCTTGCGCCGATGGCTAGTCGGTGCCACCAGCTTGTGTGATCAATAAAAGCCCAGGGGCGGGTGTGGATGCGGGTGGCGAAGAGGTGTGGATCGATGATGTTGTTGAGGAGTGCTTCGAAGCCGCCGAGCCAGGAGTTGAGGGCGAGTTGGGCGCCGAGCTGGTATTGGTCGGTGGTAATGACGTTGAAGTAGCCGTTAACGATGGTGCCGTGGCCAAGGATGGCGGGGCCGAGCTGGCCGATGCGCAAAAAGATGGGTTCGTGGGGCTGGCCGTATTCGATGTGGCGGATGATTTGGAAGTAATCGGAAGGGGTGTTCCAGTCTTCGGTGCGAAATACGGAGTTTTGTTGCGGATCGTTGTCGATGACGCGTAGTTGGAGTGGTGCGGACAGACCAATGCTCAAGCGAGTGCGGCATTCATCGGGATCGGATGCGGAATCGGTGCAACCGGCGCGGGGGAGAAGCCAGAGGTAGGCAAGTCGTAGCTCGAGGTTTAGATAGTAGTCTTCGGCGATCTGTCCAAATCCGAGTTCGGCTGCGGCGGCGCCGCCCGCGGGAACAAAAATTGAGTCGAGGCTTCTGGGAGGCGTGAACGCGCTGGCGTTGGTTGGGCCGAACGCGAGTGTGGCTGCGACGAGCATCCATAGGATGGTAGTGCATGCGTGTGCGCGGTGTGTAAGGGCTTGTCGGAAGAGATTTATTGGGCTGAACACATCGGTTTCCAGTTTTATAGTGCGATTCACAGGCAAAGCCTGGGGATTGGGTGCCTGGCCGGGCAGGTGTTGCCGGCTGGGTGTTGCCGAGCGGGGCGAAGGTCATTACACTGCCGCGCCAGTCCGGTCTTCATGCGCGGCGTTTTATTAAAAATCGCGCGGCGCTCCGGGCTATTCTCTCACCAGTTTGCCTAACCACCAAAAAAAAGAATTTTGATATGCAGATATTTAAGACAGCCAGCGATGCAGAACAGAATTTGGAGCGGTCGGTGGTTGCGATCGGTAATTTTGATGGTGTGCATATCGGGCATCAGGCGATTATTAAGCGATTGCATGAGCTGGCAGAAATTCACGCGGCAAAGGTGGTGATATTGACGTTTGATCCGCATCCGGCGCAGTTTTTTCGTCCGGAATCGGCGCCGTTACAGTTGAGTCCTGGCGAGCAGCGGTTGGCGCTGTTGGAGTGTTACGGGGTGGATGCGACGGCTGAGTTACGGTTTGATGCAGCGTTTGCGTCGATGGAGCCAGTCGAGTTTGTTGAGCAGATTTTGCGGGATTCGCTTACAGCGTGTGCGGTGGTGGTGGGGTCGGATTTTCGGTTCGGTAAAAAGCGTGCCGGAACGGTGGAAATGCTTGGGGAGCTTGGGAAGCGTTATGGTTTTGAATGTGAAGTGTGTGAACCGGTAGTTTTTGAGGGGGAGGTTGTGAGTTCGACGCGGATCCGCCGGGCGATTGCGGATGGCAGGGTTGAGGATGCGACGCAGATGTTGGGGCGGTGGTATGCGATGTTCGGTACGGTTGTGCATGGGGATGCGCGTGGAAGGACGCTCGGGTTTCCGACGGCAAATTTGGGATCGGAGAATCCTTTGCTGCCGGCGGATGGTGTGTATGCGACGGAGTTTTATGTTGAGGGGTTTGAAGAATCGTTTTTGGCGGTGACGAATGTTGGGCGGCGGCCGACGTTCGGGGGTGGTGAGCGGATGGTGGAGACGTTTGTGTTGGATATCAAAGAACCGGCTGAATTTTCTATTTATGGGCGATGGGCGCGGGTGGAGTTTTTGAAGTTTTTGCGTGAGGACATGACGTTTACGTCGGCCGAAGATCTGGTGGAGCAGATGGAGCAGGATGTGTTGGATGCGCGTGCATTTTTTGAAAAATAGGCATGAAAGCCTGGATGGATTTGGACAGGAAATTGGGGTGAAAAAAAACGAATCCCCCGGGCTGAGGGCTCGGGGGATGAGTGTTGGTGCTGGTTTTAGAAGCCTGGAGGTGGGCTCCCGGTATTTGGGGATGTGTTGAAAGTTTGAAAATTAGCCGGGGATTGGGGTGCAGGTCGAATTGGATTTCAGGCAGTAAAAACCGGATTCGCAATCATTGTCGGCGCGACAGCCGCAGCTTGCGTTGATCTGGAGGGTGTTGTTGTCTTCGATGCATTCGTTGTGCTGGCCGGTGCCGTTTTCGTCCTGGTCGGCACGTGCATGGATGATGAATGTGGTGCCGTCGCCGCGACTCAGATCGTCGGTTACCCAGTCGAAGGTGAGGGTTTCGCGTGCGCCGGGTGGCAGTGCCTGCGTGGTTTCGAGCGTGGTGACGAATTGTTCGGTGCCGTTGATTTCTGCAAAAACGGCGACTTTTAGGCCTGCAAGAATGCCGAGATCTCCCTGGTTGCCGACGGTTACCATAATCTGCGTCCCGGTCGGGGTGCAGGCGGCCTCGATGCTCGAAATGACAAGGTCTGGTGCGCTGAAGAGGCCGTCGCCCTGGACGTTCTGGCGATAGTTATTCAGGTTGGATGTAGCGTGGTTTGGGATTTGTCGGCGAGGAATTGCGCCGGCTTTGTTGACGGTTCCGGGGCAGGTTGCGTCGACCAAGCCGTCGCAGACGTTGGTGACGTGGTAGGCGTGCTGGTTCCAGACAGGGCGGGTGGAAACCCAGCGGTTCTGGCTGTCTTTGATGACGCGAATACCATGCGTTGCGCCGCCGGTTTCGTTGAATTTCTCGCCCCATTGCGCTGCACAACCGGCGGCAAAGCCTGGGCCGCCGTAGTCGTTGCTCATGAGGACGATGTCGGCGTGGAAATCACCGTCAACGTCGACGATAACGGGGAGTTCGCGGAGGGTTCCGCTGGTATTAGCGACCTCGAAGAGGATGTCGGTGGTGCCGTCGCCGTTGCCTTTTCCGTCGTAAACGCGCAGGAAACACTCGTCGGCGTAGACAACTTCGGCGCGTCCGTCGCCCTGGAAGTCAAAGACGCTGGAACCGGTCGCGCGGCTTGAGAAGTCGCGGGTTGGCATGCGCCAGTGCATGGTGCCGTCATTTTTGAAGACGTAGTAAAAACATGCGCCGGCGGTTGCTACTTCTGCACGTCCGTTGCCATCAAAGTCGGCAACGGTTGGGTCGCCGGCTCCCGTTGTTGCGCATTGCGTATCGGAGTAAATCGGGTGGCCGGTGGTTGGCAGAGGCGAGGACCAGATACTTTTTCCGGTCTGACCGTTTACGAGTTGCACGTGTGTTTCGGGGCCTGTGTTATAAATCGTGACGACTTCGGGAAGGCCGTCGCGGTTGGCGAAGTCGGGCGTGGCACCAGTGAATGTACCAAAATCACCGACACCAACCTTGCCGGCGCCTTTTTCGATTATCCAGTAGGTCGGGCAATTGTAGCCGCCTTCGCCGTCGTCTTCGAATTTGAAGGCGCCGCCGCCTGTTAGGATTTCAAGGTTTCCGTCGCCATCAAGATCAACTGCGACCGAATGAAAGCCGCCGTTGGAGACTTCGGTGTTCATGCAGAGCAATTCGCCGGTTTTTCCGCTGAAAACGCGGTTTCTGGAGATGACTTCGACGTTGCCGTCGCCGTTTAGATCGGCAAGTGCGGGGCCATCGCCGGCGGCAGAGTAGTTTTCAGTAACCCACTTGATTGCGTAGTCGGTTGTGTGATCGTCAAACGCTATCAGACCCTGTCCGTTGGAGCGCACAGCGACGATTTCGTTGTTGCCATCGCTGTCGATATCGCCAAGCGCGATTGCTGCGTTGGGGTTTACGCGACGGTCAACATCGACGAAGTCAAAAACCGGTTCGTAGGTGCGGCCGTCGACGGCGCGCAAAATGCCGTCGCTATTGTAATTGCCGCCGCCAAATGTCGTGAACACGATGTCGGGCGTGCCGTTGCCGGTAATGTCGACCACGGCCGGCGTCATCATGACTTGCTTGTGAGCAGGCTCCGGGGTGTTTTCGTTTTCAACCCACGCGGTCTGAATTACGGGGTCGAAAATGTCGGTATCTGGTTTGTAGATGCATGCCTGGCCGGTCTTGGGAATGCAGCGCTCAAGCGTTGGCTCGCAGATGTTGTCGGGCGGGCACTGGAGGGTGTGGATGCAGGCGTCTCCGGGTGTAACGCATTGATCTTGAAGGCATAGTTCGCCAACGGTGCAGCAATTTGTGCCGCACTGGTTTTCGCTGTCGGTTCCGCACGCATTGCCGTTGCAGGTGTCGAGTGCGTGATCGGCGTCTTGCGCCTGATCGCCTGCATCGCTCTTGGCGTTGCTATTGTTTTCAAACTTGTTGAGTCCGGTATCGTCAGAGCACGCACCGATGCCGACAAGTGCAGTGGAAAATCCGAGGACAAGGAGCGAAGCCACAAAGGAGCGTTGCACGACAAGATGCTTCATGAGGAGGACCAAATGTGTTTTTGGGCCGCTTATTTAATCGACTAGATAAAATATTGGGCAGGTGAAAATAAGAGATACGAGGCAAGAAATTCAGGAAGCGTAGTTTCGTGGTGACTACGCTTCCTGTAAATCTGGTGAATTAGCTATCGTGCTTTTTGTGGTGGTCGGATTTCTCACCGTAATGCTTTTTGTGACCGTCACAGGAGTGTTTTTTGTCGCTTTTGTCTTTTCCGCACGCACATGCGGTTTCGGCTTCGTCGCTCTGGGTTTTGGTTTCGGAGCTTTCCGTAACTTTGTCGGCGTGTCCATCACAGGCAAGCGCCTGGACGGAAACAGAAGCGAGGGCAAAACAGCAAACAACAAGCAGGCTCTTGATAGCTTTTGACATGAAAAACTCACAAACTAATAATTCGATTTACGTAGAGTGAAAATCATCGCGTGTTGCGTGGTGGAACTGTGAAGGATTGTGCCAGAAGCAACGGTTCACGTCCAATCGTGGTTGGATGAATTGGATGAATTTTGTTCAGCGCGGCATTTCCATACAGGTGGTGTCCGGGCACCAGAAGCCTGTTTCGCAATCGGAGTGGGCGGTGCATGGGCACAGGGCGTCGAACAGTAAAATGTTGTTGTCTGCATTGCATTCATTGAGAGACTGGTTTTCGTCCAGTTCGCTGAAGTTTACGATGACTTTCATTGCAACCGCCTGGCCGTCGCCGCGGCGATTGGGTGCATCGGTCCAGACGTAGGTGAGTAATTCGCGTGCGCCGGGTGGGAGCGGGCCGGTGGTGAACAGTGTGGTCAAGAGTTCTTCGGTGCCGTCAGCGAGGATGGTAAATAGGGCGATGGGGATGCCTGCGGCAACGGCTCGTGCACCGTTGTTGGCGACAACCAGCTCGATAGTAAGTTGGCCGATATCGGTTTCCGAGCAGGTGGACTGGGTCGCGGAAATCAGCAGATCGGGGGCAAAGAAGCGGGTAGCGGCGCCCTGGACGTTCTGACGAAAGTTATTGAGATGCGCGACGCTGTGATTGGCGACCTGTGGGGTTGGAATTGCGCCGGGTTTGTTGGTGCGTCCGGGACAAAGATCGTCGACGCGTCCGTCGCAGACGTTGGTAACGTTGTAGGCGTGCTGATTCCAGACCGGACGGGTGGTGACCCAGCGATTGTGGCGATCGCGCACGATTCGTACACCGCGAGATGCGCCGCCTTTGGCTTCGAAACCTGGCCACGTGTGATGACAGGAGCCGGTGGCCGGGTTGATGTAGTCGTTGCTCACGACAACAATATCGGCGTGGTAATCGTTATCGACGTCCACAACGACTGGCAATTCACGCAGGGTTCCGGTGGTGTTGGCGACTTCAAACAAAATGTCGGTCGATCCATCACCCTTGCCGGCTCCATCGAATACGCGCAGAAAACACTCGTCGCCGTAGACGACTTCGGCTTTTCCGTCGCCCTGGAAGTCAAACACGCTTGAGCCGGTATTGCGGCTTGAAAAGTCCTGGGTGGGCATTTTCCACATCAGCGTTCCGTCGGCATCAAACACGGCATAAAAGCACGCGCCGGCGGTCGCGATATTGGCGCGTCCGGTGCCTCCGAAGTCTGCAATGGTGGGCGGTCCGGCGCCGGTTTTTGAGATGCAGCGCTCGCGGCTAAAGAGCGGGTGGCCGTCGGTTGGAATGCTTTTGGCCCAGATGCGTTTGCCGGTCTGTCCGTTCACCAGTTGGATCTGGTTTTCGGCTTCCAGGCTGACGGTGACAACTTCGGGAATGCCATCGCGGGTTCCAAAAACACGTTTTCCGTCGGTAAATGTGCCGAAATCACCGACGGCTGCGAAGCCACCGCCGTTTTCGTGCATCCAGTAAGTGGGGCAGTTGTAGCCACCGTTTCCGTTAGCCTCGAATTTGAAGGCTCCGTTTCCAGCGAGTATTTCGAGCTTTCCGTCACCGTTTAGATCGATGGCGATGGATTGGTTGGGTTGGCTTGAAACATCGACATTAAAACAGAGTAATTCGCCTGTTTCGCCGTCGTAAACGCGGTTTGCAGCAACGACTTCAACGCGGCCATCGCCGTTCAAATCAGCGAGAATGGGGCCGTCTTCGGCCATGCGGAAGGATTCGGTTTTCCATTTTACTTTCCATCCTGTTGACTGATCGTCAAAGGCTATCAGTCCGTAGCCATCGGTTTGGACGGCGACGATCTCATTGTTTCCGTCGCTATCAATATCACCAACGGCGATCGATGAGCCGGGATGAACGCGGCGTGCAGTATCCGTTAAGTCAAAAATTGTTTCGTACGTTTTGCCATTTACGGCGCGTAAAATCCCATCCT
>JBEBSM010000073.1:0-12633 GCA_040394315.1 Lujinxingia vulgaris | reverse complement strand
CCGAACTTTCCACGCGATCTGGAAGCAATTATTTTGAAAGCACTCGCCCGAGAACCTTCCGAGCGCTTTCAGACCGCCGAAGAGCTGCAAACCGCGCTGGAAGACTGGCTTTTCGCACATCGTCAACGCGTCGGTACTGCTCAGATCGCCCGTTATATGGAACATCTGCTCTCCCAAATCCCCCAGGATACCGAAGCTCCGCTACCCGCGCGGCAACCTGTAGATGCTGCCACACAAATTACGTCACCGCCCGTGCCTGTTCAAAAGCCCGTTGCCCCACTGCCAGTTCTTCCCAAACCAGGTCTTCCCTCGTTAGCCCAGCGCTCTCCAGACACTGGACTTCGATTGCCGACCCAAAAGCCAGTCCAACCCGTGCTTGCCAACCGCGCAAGTGATTCGGAAACCGACGACCTAACCCGCCCGTTATCGATTCCACAATCCGTTGTCCAGGAAGCTGACGCCGGGTACCAACTTCCGACACCAAACACATTACCCAAACCAGCCGCACACTTACCAAAACCAGTCGCACACATACCAAAACCGGCGTACGAGCCTGAAATACCAGCAGCCCGCCCTGTTCAACAACCTGTTCAACAGCCTGTTCAACAGCCGGCCCAACCAGAAAAACCGGAAAAACCGGTCACGCACGCTCCGCTTCAACAAACGCTGGCCGAGCCGCCGACTCGCAAAGCCTGGAACGTGGAGTCACCCGTTGAAGACGACTTTGACACGGACTGGGCCCAGGGTCATAAACGTAAAAGAGCACTGCTTGCTGTCGTGTTTGGCACGTTCTTCGTCGCCGTCGCCGCCCTGGGCGTATGGTTTTTGACGCAACCGGAAAAAACCGCAGCCAACAATCTGAGTTCGGCCGACGGTAGCGAAAACAACGCGCAGGCCGCCCATCGTGGTCCTCTGCTCGACCATCCCACGTCCGTGGTAGCCATCGATTCCGTTCCGCCCGGCGCGCACATCGTCGTGAACGGTCGGTTAACGCAACAACAAACGCCGGCCGACGTTACGTTGTACGAAGGCACTCCCAATGAAATCGTCTTGTTTGCGCAGGGATTTCTGCCGCATTCAATGCTATTGACGCCGTCCAACGCAATCCGTTACGCTGGAACCACGCGTGCAACCCATTGCCGGAAAACTGCAAATCAACAGCGATCCGCCCGGCGGCACCATCATGCTAAACGGCGAGCAAATCGGCAAAACGCCGTTGTTGCTGGAGAATATTGCGAGCAATTTCGAGCATCATGTCCAAATAACGATGCCCGACCACCATTCGTTTGCCGGTTTTATTTACATACTGGAAGGCATCGACAACACGATTGACGCCGTCCTTGCACCGCTCGATCAACCCAGCCGACAGGCTTTCGTTGAACTTTCCTACGAAGCACTTCCTCGCGGAACGCATGTGCACGTTGACGGCGAAATCCGCGGCATTTCGCCGTTTTACTCCAACCACAACCGTGATTCCCTGCTTCAGATCGAGCTCAAAGCGATCGATCATCAAGAAATACGCCGGGTTATTGCGACCTCGGGGATTGGCACCTTTTTGTTGCGCCCTTATCTGGCGCCCATCAAGCGAGAATCCGGCCAAATCAGCCTGAATATCAAGCCCGCACCCACCAATACCTACATTGGCCCGAACGCCTACGATCAAAAACAGCTTCGCAACCTCGAGCTACTCGAGGGCGAATACGACGCGGTCTTTGAAACGAGCGCAGGCCAGCGGATCCGCACGAAAATTCAAGTCCACCCCAATAAACGTACCGTATATAATGTGCAATTAAGCGACGATCAGGCCGAAATTACTATTTCTCAGCGATAGCCTGCTCTTCGATATATTTTGGAATATATCCGACCGTTATATGCGTCGCGCTCTGTGCGCCTTCGTCCCAGCTGGCGAACAACCGAAAACGTGTTGAAGCCATGATCAAAGCGCCCGGGCGCGGAATATCTTCGGTCAACGCATCGGCAAACTGCGTAAAGCGAGCACGCACCACGTCTCGCGAAAAGTTATAATGCTTTACTTCCAGCGTCGAAACGCGATTTTCGTTATGCGGCCAAAAGCCGGCCCGAATCGTGCGCGTTTCCCCGTTCTGCTCAATGATACAGCCCTTAAAAACAGCGTCCTTATGACGCCAGCCGCCATCATAAACCTCTAAAGTTCCACAGAGTTCTCCCAAAACAGCAAGCGCTTCGGATTCATCCTGGCCGAGATAAAGTCCTTCTGCCCCTTCCAGGGCTAGTGTTCCATTCGTGGGCAGAAAGATCTTTGGTTGTCCCTGAACAACGCGCAAAATCTCCGCCTCATCCATCGGGTCGGCCTTGCGTTGCCCACAACCAACCGACACCAATAAACTGACTACCAAAACCGCAAAGAGCGAGAGCGTACTGTATTTTTTCATTATTTTCTGGGCTTTCATTCAAGGTAACGGTTACTTACTTATTCCGCCTTTTGTCGTCGATTGACCTGCATTTCGGTCCAACTGATGATTTCACGCGCGACATCTTTTCCTGTCGTCGTCTCAATTCCTTCAAGACCAGGCGATGAATTGACCTCAATTACCAGAGGTCCCTGCGACGCTCTCAGCAAATCAACACCGGCCGTCTGTAGTCCAAGACATTCCGTGGCCGCAAGTGCAACCTCCGCCTCGCGAGCACTCAATTTCGCAGGCGAGCTCGAACCACCACGATGTAAGTTGCTGCGGAATTCGCCTTTTTCAGCCTGACGATTCATCGCTGCGACGATTTTCCCGCCCACAACGAACACCCGCAGATCGTGGCCACGGCTCTCGCTGACGTATTGTTGAATCAAACAATCCGCCCCCAGACTCCACAAGGTCTCGATCGTCGAGCGCGCCTGTTCTAAAGAATCGGCTTTGATAACGCCTATCCCCTGCGTGCCGCTCAACAATTTAATGATTACCGGCGCACCGACACTCTGCAGCGCAGCGTCAATCGTATCCGGCCCGCAGGCCAGCGCCGTGCGCGGAACGGGAATGCCGACCGCCGCCAAAATCTGCAGCGCTCGAAACTTATCACGACTGACAGAGATCGCATCCGACGAGTTCAAAACGTACGTGCCACGTTTTTCGAAATACGTCAGCATCGCCAGCCCTTGCCTGTTCACCGAAGTGCCGATGCGCGGAATAATCGCATCGAAATCATTCAATGGCAGGCCATCACACGACAAAATCAGTCCGCTATCGCTCACTGCGACCGTGCACTGGAATGGATTGATGATCCGCATGTCGTGCCCGCGCTTTCGACCACCTTCGGCCAATCGTCGCGTGCTGTAGAGCGTTCGTTTTACAGAGAAAATACCAATTTTCATAATACACCGGTACATGCAGGTGACCGACTTTAGTCGGTGATGACGCGATAGATAATGAACACCAACAAACTACTGATCAGGCCGACCAATACAAACAGCACCCCCCAGCCCGCAAAACGCTTTGTGTTTTTCCCGGGCTGCGACGATTCATCGCCACGAATTCCGCGTCGTAACCCCGTATCGTGTATAATTTCCGAGGCCGAAACAAAACCGGCTCGCACACGCGCCGGCGGCACAAACATCCGTGTTTCCACCAACGTGTCCATCGACTCGCCATCGTACGCGCTGAGTTCGCTGGCGACAGACGCCACACCGGTGTCCATGCTGTGAAGCGAAAACCCTGACCACGGAACGTGCACCTGTAACTCCTCAATTGCCTGGTCAGCAGATTGAAAACGTCCATTTGGCGTTTTGTCCATCATACCCAGCAACCACGCCTGCCAGTCCGGCGGACAATCACTCACATCAAACGGCGTTGGCACAACGAGCTGCGCCATCACAGCACCATAATTTCCGGGCTTAATGCGCGGCGTTCCTGTCAACCATTCAGCAATCACCAGTCCGATACTAAATAAATCCGCACTCGGACCGGTAGGATCTCCAACAACCTGCTCCGGCGCTGCATAACGCGGCGTACCGATCACATCACCCACCCGTGTTTTTACCAGCGTAACCGGATCCCCATCCTGCGAACTCAACGGTGCCAGCGCCTTGGCGATCCCAAAATCAACCAGCTTGATATACTCCGGCATGTCATCCGTTGCTGCGCAGAGCAAAATATTGTCCGGCTTAATATCCCGATGCAGGATCTGCCGATCATGAGCGAGTTTAAGCGCAGACAAAATCTGGTGAACCAGCGGTAAGGCACGCTCCGGCGAGATTGGTCCCTCATCGCTCAACATCTGCGTAATGCTGCGACCTTCCACAAGCTCCATCACCAGAAACGCGCCTGCTTCACAATCCTCGATCGCGTAAACAGTTACGATATTTCGATGCTGAATCGCGCGTAAAATCTCCGCTTCCTGCCGCATCCGAGCCAGCGCATTGGGATCGCTTTGTCGCACTTCATTATGCAGGACTTTTAGCGCGACGGCGCGTTTCTCGCGCAGATCATACGCCGCAACGACTTCGCCGTAACCGCCCTGACCGATACGATGCTCGATGCGATAGCGCCCATTCAGGTTTTCACCTGGAACTAGATGAACGTTCGATGATTTCACGAAAAGTATCGCCGGACGGAGATTTGGAAGAGGATTCTTACGAAGGGAACTACAAAACTTGCAAGCGGAATAGCGATTCGCCAGACGATTATAATTGCGCGATTTGTAAGCACTTGCAAGCCGTATCCGAGCGGATTTTGTGTCCTTTTTCAATCCTAAGCGGGCCTACGGACGAAGTTGTCCGATTTTGCACAACAAAGGTCGCCGTAGATTGCTATCGTATCGCGCTCAAACCTTGACCATGTCTTGCCGCCGTGTTATTCGACTGGATCTAGAATAGACGCGCGTGTGACGTGCTCGTTCTTTTCAACATTGACTCGTTTTTCGGGTATTTTTTCTCACCCGAAACAAGAATATCAGTATCCTCCCAAGGAGTATGCATGAGCCAGACGGTCCTCGTAGCCGATGACAGTCGAACGATTCGCAAAGTGGTTGAAATGGCCCTCAAGGCACAACCCTTCGAAGTTATCGGCGTAGGAAGTGCCCGCGAAGCGATGGAAGCCGCCGAGCGTAACCCTTCCATCATCATACTCGACTATTATATGCCTGACGGCAGTGGTTATGATGTTTGTCGTGCGCTAAAAGCCAATCAATCGACCAGCAACATTCCGGTGTTGATGCTCGGCGGAACCTACAAGAATTTCGATCCAGCGATGGCACGAGATTGCGGGGTTCAGGGCATTTTGATGAAGCCCTTCAGTACCGACGAGCTTATTGCAGCGATCGGCGACGCACTCAGCGCTGCGCCGCAAACGAGCGACACGTCGCGCCCGGCTGCTCCGCCGCTGAGAATGCCAACGGCCTCGGCTCCACCCCCGATTCAGCCACAGCGCCCCGTACCGACGCCGCGACCTGCGCTCAACACGCCGTCGAGCAGCCAGCCGCGAATTCCGGTTTCGAGCAGCCAGCCGCGTATCGTTACGCCAGATACTGCCGCAGCAACACGTCACCGTAGCCCGACGCCTGTCAGTGGACTTTCTTCACCTGGAATCGCACCTGCAGTCTCCAGCGGATCCGGCGTTTCGCCGCTACCGATGAACCGTTCTGAACTGGAAAACCTCATTCGTGAAGAGGTCAAAAAGACCGTCCGCGAAGAACTTCCAGGCCTGTTGCGCAACGTCATGGGCGAAGTATTCCAGCAAAAAGTGCTGCCACGTCTGCTCAAACACAGCGACGAGCGCATCCAGACAACACTTCGTGAAGAGCTCGACGCACGCATCACACAACAAGTTCGTCAGGAACTTGAGCGTCTTTTGAGCGACGAATAATCGCTTCAGACTTAGCTCAATAAGACACTAAAAAAGCACGGCCCCATCACTTCAGATGGGGCCGTGCTTTTTTAATATCCGAGGCTTACCAAATTAGCGACTTGCTGCTGCCACCATCTTCCGCAGGCTGGCAACATCATGAATACCAACCGAAACCTGATCAACCACGCCATCCGGGCGAATCACAACCAGCGTCGGAATTCGACGAACGCCATACAACGCGCTCGCCGATCCATCATCCAGCACGGTTGTCATCGTAAACTTATTGCGCTCCAAAAACCCCTGCACCAGATCCAACCGCGCGCCGTCCTCGTCATCGGTATTCACCGAGATTACATGCACGTGTTCCGACAACTCAGGATCAAGCGCCAGAAGCTGAAGCTCCGGCATTTGCTTACGACAGGGCGGACACCAGGTCGCCCAGAAATCCAGCAACACGACCTTGCCCTGATAATCCGACAGTTTGAGAATGTCCCCTTCATGAACATTCATTAAGCCAAAATCCGGACCCGGCTTGCCGACCATCGCGTGAGCCGGATCAGGCTGCAAAAAATTGAACACGACCACCGTAAACAAGGCCGCTACCAGCCCCCAGACCGCAACCGTGACCAGCTTTTCCTTACTCATGCCTTCCGATCTGGCATTGTTTTCACTCATTCCCAATCCATCCTCTATCTAACCAGAAATATACGAATCCGTTCCGCCACAATCACTTAGAGCAACGGAATCGTTTGCTTTAGTCCATCAAATCGCGCATTGGGCGTCGTATAGTACTGCTTTACGCCCTTTCGGATCACCGCAATATTATCTTCATGCCACAAAGACACATACGGCAATTCACGCGCCAAAATCTGCTGAATCTCACTGTAAATCGCCCGGCGCGCATCCGGATCTGATTCGCTATCACCTGCGACCAACAATTCATCTACACGCGCATTGCGATACGCTCCACGATTTGCACCGGCCGAACGATTCTCCTCCGAAGGAATGTTGTCGGAGTGAAATATCCACCGATACAAACTCGGCTCCAAAACCGATGGCCATTGCAACGTCGTCATATCAAAATTGCGGCTACGGATGTCGTGATAAAACGTGCCCCACTCATACGAACGAACCCGCACTTCGATCCCTATCTCACCCAGCTGATGCGCCATCAACTCCGCCAATGCTCGCCGAAACTTGCTGGCAGAAACCTTGAACTCAAGTTGAAAACGCACGCCGTTATGATCTGCCTTATAACCGGCTTCATCCAACAACGCTCGAGCGCGTTCCGGATCGAAATCAAACCGCTCAACATCCGCCTCATACGCCCAGTGTTCCGGCGCCAACATGCCGGTCGACAATCGGGCGGTATCCCGAAATTTGTATTTAATGATCGCTTCACGATCAATTCCCAGCGCAATCGCTCGCCGAACCCGCTCATCCTTCAAAATAGGATGCTCTAAATTGAAGGCCAGGTAGGTGTATTTGAATGAAGGCGAGGTGATCCGCTCTAATCGATCGCTTTTTTCGACAACCGGCAACATCAACGGCGCCACCGCGTTTTGAACCACGTCGGCCGTATTTCCCAACAACGCCAAAAGCCGCGTGTTATCATCGCGCACAACACGAAAAACCAACCGCTCAATGGCCGGTTTGCCCTCAAAATAGCGTTCAAAAGCCCGAAATTCGACCCGCATGTCGCCATCTTGCGATACAAACGCAAACGGTCCCGCGCCAATCGGATTGCCCGGACATTCTTTATGCCCCTCACAGATGTGACGCGGCACGATTCCAAGACTCATATCCGTTATAAACGGCGCATGGGGCGCAACCAGCCGAACCCTAAAACGCAGTTCATCGATGACTTCAAAGGCCTCGATTCGAGCCGAAAATCCGGCGAACGGACTTTTTACAAGCTCACTGCCCAGTTGCATGAATGTATATTCCACATCTGCCGACGTAACCGGGCGACCGTCATGAAAATAAACATCATCGCGCAACTCCACCTCATATAATATAGGCGAAGTCTGCTCAATTTTTCTGGCCAGCCGCAACTCCCAGGCCCCCGTAGCGGTGTCGGTCGACAATAGTCCAGCGTGCAACAATCCGACGAGCTTTGCACTGCTATCATTGGTCGCAAATCGCGGATCGAGTCCACGCGGCGAGGCATCCAACAAGACTACGAAAGCGCGCTCGTCGTCGCTCTTCTGCTCGTTTTTCGAAGTACATCCCCACGAAAGATGTGCGACGATCAAAGCAGCTGCGACCAGTACGATGCTTTGATAACAACGTAATAATTTCAAAACAGTCAGGCCTGGTGAGGGATAACCTGCACATTTCAATGCAAGTAAGTTGATTCAGCTATACTGAAAATCAGCGACCGAATCGCCAAATCACTTTAACAGCCCCTCTATGAACGTCAAGTTTGTGTGCTCTTCGGGAGTTCCGTGCTAAACAATTTGTAATCTGTTTCCAGCCCACGAAATCCTGCGCTGAACCTGATATCAAAAGACATCAAAAAGACATCTTCTCAAACGCCACGCCCTTTACCGAAGTTATTGGGCCGCTACTCAAAGACGAAGCAGCCGAAGTCCAACACGGTTTCTGGAAATCCAGATGATAGTCATAAAACCACTGTATTTAATGCGACAAACCGCGTATTTACTGGTCAGGTTACCCTCTCAGAGACGGTAACCTGACCAGTAAATACGCGAAAACCTCTCCTACTAATTCTATCTCTTATCGATTTTCCCGATACCTTTCCCAGGCAATTCTCTTGGCAAAGATTAAGCTCAGCGACACCATCCATTTCCAACCGGCAACCCAGGATTCTCCCAACGATTCGCCAGAATCCATGCTCACGATCAGCATCGATCCCGATTCGCTCGTACCCGGCGGAACGCTGCACGCGCACATCCATTGCGTCTTTTCTGCCGATGCCGCAGCCCCGGAAGCCACACTCGACTATTTGACCGTTTCGCTGGAAGGCCAGATTAAGACGAGCAACGGTTTAACGTCTTTTGTTCATGCCGCCGAAATCGAGCACAGCCGCCCGGTCCACAATAAGACGTGTTTTACGCAATCCACGTCCATTCGTATCCCCCGCGACGCCGTTGCAAGTGCGGCGGGTGCAACCTGGCAGCTTTCCGCGCGCGCAGTCTGGCAAAACACCAGCGTTTTGCAGGCTCAACAACCGCTTACCATTACGCAAGCCTGACCAAACCTGACTCGAGATTGAAAATTTCAGGCAGCAACCCGGTGTTTGATATTCAAATAACTCGTATCGACAAGCTCAAGCCGTGGAAATTCTCCGTATTCTAGCCGGAAAAAACTCAGCTCCGGCATCGCACGAATTCTCCACGGCCACGATGCTGAACCCAATCCACGGTTGATATACAGGTAGCTATCGAGGATACGATAGGCTCCGGCGAAGAACTCTGCGCCCATCTGGCTGGCAATTCGGTTGGTGATCCCCGGGATATTGAACTGAAATCCGTGCGTATGCCCGCTCAATATCAGGTCGGCGCCGCGCTTTGTCAGTTCAGGTGCAATCGACGGCACATGATTCAGCGTCAAACAAAAGTTATCGCCGGTAACATTACCAAACGCAGCGTTGATGTCCGAATTTTTGGTCACATGATCATCAACACCAACCAGGTCAAAAATTGCGCCGTCATGCTCAAATGCGACCAGTTCGTTCGTTAATACTGGAATCTTAAGCGAACTGAAGGCGTTGACGGTAAGTTCTGTGCTGGCCCAATGATCATGGTTACCAAGTACAGCGTAAGTTGGATGGTACAGTCCGCTCAAGGTTTCTACACACGGTAAGATGTCGTGTGTGCTATAACCGACATAATCGCCGGTAAGTGCGACCAATTGTGGATTGCGCTTGTTCACAAACTCCACAATCTGGCGCATATGACGTGGCTTTACCCAGCGACCCAGATGAACATCGCTGATTTGTGCGATTTCAAAGCTTTTCAGCCCCTGAGGTACTTTCGGATGTCGATAAACAAACGAATTTATTTCGACCGTCTTTAAAGGGTTGATCATCGCGCTATACCGTCCTAACTTGATAGTTTGGCCGAATGTTTCTCGGTCCAAAGCTGTTTGGTTATTGTGCGGGAGTGTTCCAGTAAGTATTCAAAGATTTAATGACACTGCAAAGCTAAGGAACGACCCGGCTCTATTATTTCCGGAAATATCTAATTTGAACGATGATATTCTTTCATGTATTGCCTGACGAATACCTTGCGATACGTGCTCGATGGTTATGTACTCTAGGCAGTTTGTTACTCCCACTTCGAAGAGTTACCTTGATGTCGTACAACCCGAATAATCCATTGATCGTCCAATCCGACCGTACTGTATTGCTTGAAACAGCAAACGAGAAATTCGAAGAAGCGCGCGATGCGCTATCGATTTTTGCGGAACTGGTAAAATCACCTGAGCATATTCATACGTACCGGGTTACGCCGCTGTCGTTGTGGAACGCCGCAGCGCTTGGTCACACGCCCGATTCCATCAAGGCACAGCTCGAACGCTACACCAAATATGCGCTCCCGACGAACCTGCTGACCGATATCGATGATTTTGTATCGCGTTATGGCCGGCTGAAACTGATTGCCGAGGGCGACGAGCTGTTTTTGATCTCCGACGACGAAACCCTGCTCGAAGAGATTTCGCGCCAGCGCCTGGTCGCTCCTTATTTGAAGGATCGTGTCGGACCGCTGCGTTTTCTGGTCGACAACGAACAACGCGGATTCATCAAACACGCTCTCATCCGCGTCGGGTTTCCGGTCGAAGACCTCGCCGGCTACATCGCCGGCGATCCGCTCGATATTTCGGTCCGTAACCCCACGGTCGGCGGCCAAGAGTTTGGACTTCGCGAATATCAAAAAGAAGCCGTCGGCGCGTTCTGGGCCGGTGGAACCACGCAGGGTGGTAGCGGAACGATCGTTTTGCCATGTGGCGCCGGAAAAACCATCGTCGCCATCGGCGCCATGGATGCCGTCAAAAGCCACACGCTCGTGCTCACGACGAACATCACGGCCCTTCGCCAGTGGCGTGACGAGATCATCGACAAAACCACGATCGATCCCAATGACATCGGTGAGTATTCCGGTGAGCGAAAGGAAATCAAACCGGTTACGATTACGACGTATCAGTTGCTGACGTATCGCAAGAATAAAGACTCACCCTTCGTTCACTTCGACGTCTTTAACCGCGCCAAATGGGGACTTATCGTCTACGACGAAGTCCACCTTTTGCCCGCACCGGTGTTTCGTGCAGTGGCCAACATCCAGAGTCGACGTCGCCTCGGCCTGACGGCCACGCTTGTGCGCGAGGACGGCAAAGAAGAAGAAGTTTTCAGCCTCATCGGTCCTAAAAAATACGATGTTCCCTGGCGAGTACTGGAAAAACAGGGCTTTATCGCCACGGCCACTTGTACGGAAATTCGCGTTGCCTTTGCCGATGACGATTTGCGACTCGACTACGCGATCGCAGAACAACGCCAGAAATACAGGCTTGCAGCGACCAATCCGCGAAAACTCGACGTTTTATCTAGATTGCTTGAAACACATAAAGACGATCAAGTCCTGGTGATCGGTCAATATCTTGATCAGCTCGATGCGATCGCCGAACTTCTCGATGCACCGATTATTACCGGACGCACTCCACAGGGCGAGCGTGAGGTTTTGTACGAGAAATTCCGCAACCGCGAAGTTCCCGTTTTGGTGGTCAGTAAGGTTGCAAACTTCGCCGTCGATCTGCCCGATGCCAACGTTGCGATCCAGGTTTCCGGCACGTTTGGAAGCCGTCAGGAAGAGGCCCAGCGCCTGGGACGTATCCTTCGGCCCAAACCGGACAACAATCAGGCCTATTTCTATAGCATCGTTACACGCGACACGACCGAGCAGGATTTCTCCAATAAGCGCCAGCTCTTTTTGACCGAACAGGGCTATCGCTACCAGATCGAAACCGTCGATTGATTCGCTTTCTTTGCTCCGCAGCTCACCGTTGTTGACGTTCAGAACGCACAACGGTAGCCTGCGCCGCATACGCGACGAAAAAATTTCGGCGTGTACCGGAAAACCATACCTTTTAGCTCCCGAATCATCATGAACGTCTTTCAAATTGATCTCTTAGATTTCCACGAGAAGACAAGAGATTTAGTTTTTCGCGCCAGCGGCGCGCAGATGAACTGGCTGTTTGAAGAAATCGACAGCGAATTTTCCCTCGTCGAGGATGAGGAATTTGTGATCGATATCGAAGCCGAATTGGTCGATACAACCATTCGGTTGACCGGTGAAATGCAGGCAACTTTTGAATACCGCTGTGGACGATGTCTGGAAATGAAGCGGATTGTTCTTGACTCCGACGTCAATTTCGTGTTGATGTCCCGCGTCTCGTGGAAGAAATCCTACGAGTCAGAAATGGACCTCGAGCTCTCCGAAGAAGATCTCGATGTTAGCTATTACGAAGGCGACATCGTCGATCTGCGGCCGATTATCCGCGAAGCTGTTTTGTTAGAGCTTCCGGTCATTGGAAATTGTCCGCCGGAAGATATTGATGCCTGCGATGAATCTTTTGAGAACTATATCGGCGAACAAGTCGTCGAAGCCAATGAAGATGCCGGTCTGGATCTGCGTTGGAGAGCACTCAAAGGCATCAAGCTGAACGAACCAAACAAAGAATCAACTTAACGGATCGATTACATTTATAGATTCATCACTGAAAATTGCTCGTTGATGAATACTCCAGCTTATTTGAACTGGCACCAATAGGAGGCACGCCATGGCGGTACCAAAGAAAAGAAAAT
>JBEBSM010000072.1:0-12713 GCA_040394315.1 Lujinxingia vulgaris | reverse complement strand
TGTTTTTCGATGTCGTCGATGATCTTTGTGCGTGCTTGGTTGAGTTGTTTGATCGCGCGGCCGTGTAATCGACATACCCAGGATTTGGACATCTCCATTTTGTCGGCGATCTCCTGCATGCTGAGTTCCTGGTAATAGTAGCAGTAGAGAATTTCCTGGCTGGTTTCATCGAGCTGTTTGACGTGTTCGAGGAGCAGGTGCTTGCGTTGCTTCTTTTCGACGTAGCGCGCCTGGGGCGGGCCTTGTTGGCCGAGTTCATGATTGTTTCGCCGGAGCAAAATAATCATGGCCGAATCGCTGACGAGATTACTTAAGAAGTTGATGCATTCGTGAAGTTTTTCGGAATCGTTTTGATGGTTTTGCAGGTGATTTTGGCGAGCTTCTTCGCGTGAAAAGCTTTCGGATTCGAGGAATTCGTTGAGGATGGCCTGTTCTTCGAAGTCGAGAAAGTTTTTCGCCTTTTTGTTTTTGAGTCCCCAACCGGCACGGCGGCATGCGTCGAGGATTTCGCCGCGAATACGGTAATACGCGTAGGTCGCAAAACGAACATTGTACTCGCCGTCGAAGCGTTCGTAGGCTTCGAGCAAACCGGTCTGGCCGTAGGCAATAAGGTCTTCTAGCAGTACGTTGCTGAGAAGGTGACGGTGAATCCCCTGGGCGATTTTGTAGACGAGGTTTGCGTAGCGCTCACAGAGTTGTTCGCGCGTGGCCTGGCGATCATGTTTACGGCTTAACTGAATTTCTGCAATGCTGAATGGTCCCTCATCACTCACTGTTCTCTCCTTGAGTATAAGCCGATTTTCTGTGCAATATACACAGCTGAAAAACGCAATCATCCGTGATTGGGTTTGACCAAACGCATCGGGAAACAAAAGGTTCGCGGTAAAAAACAGCATGCAGCGACGAAAGTAACCGTGACATTTGGTTTACTTCTACGGCAACAGCCCACGCGAAAAACAGAACGCACTGAAGTGGATGTGCTCAGCATAAACGGACTTGGAATGAAATCAAGTGTGAATTTTCATTTCAGTTGAAATGTCTACGTCCTGAGTAATTGCGCGTTGTGCGAAGGTTGCTCTTATGGAACATAATTTCTACATTGCGAACGACGTTCTCTCAGCCGCATCGAGTTTGGGTGCTTTTGTGTATGTACGTGCGAAAGATTTGGCGCGGTACGGGCGATAAACTGGAGTTGGAGTGGAAAATAACGATCTACAAATCGTGGAGCGCGCTCAGGCGGGCGATCGCGATGCTTTTAGAGAACTGGTCGAGAAGTACCAGCGCCGGGTTTACTCGATCTGTTACGGGATGTTGAAAAACCCGGATGACAGCATGGATGTGAGCCAGGAAGTCTTCGTCAAGGTTTTTCGGTATCTGGAGAAGTTCAACGGCGAATCGACGTTTTACACTTGGCTGTATCGAATTACCGTGAACATGTGCATCGACTTCATCCGCAAAAATTCGCGTATGCGGGTTGTCGATTATGACGACGGCATTGCGCGCATCGAGTCGAGTGAGGGCGACGATAATATATTGCCGTCTACGCTCGGGCTGAATCCGGACAAGGTTTACGGTCGCAAGGAGCTTCGGGAAAAGATGCTCGAAGCGCTGGAGACGTTGACGGAAAATCACCGAACGATTTTGGTTCTGCGTGAGGTGGATGGGCTGAGTTACGATGAAATGGCTGAAGTGCTCAATATTTCGAAGGGCACGGTTATGAGCCGGTTGTATCATGCGCGCCGCTATTATCAGGATGCTCTGCGCGAGTATCTTGGGGACGATCTGAAGGTTGTCTAAAGAAATGCGGAAATTGATCACAATGACTGTGTATCAATTTGAATAGTGTGAAGTTTGTCGCGTCT
Organism: Lujinxingia vulgaris; assembly: GCA_040394315.1. Classification (GTDB taxonomy): domain Bacteria; phylum Myxococcota_A; class Bradymonadia; order Bradymonadales; family Bradymonadaceae; genus JACCWM01. The sequence goes on along the minus strand of JBEBSM010000072.1, from coordinate 10,851 downwards.
ATGAAAGTGGATGCAGACTTACTTAACCCAGCGGAGCGCACGGGTCATGACAATACAATCACTTACATACAAGGAACGGAATCTCCTGCAGCGTCATTTTGACGGTGAGTTAGGTGGAGATGATGAGTCCAGAGCACGAGAGCTGTTGGCGACAAAACCGGCTGCGCAGGAGTTTTTGGCGAGCCTGGAAGAGTTGACGCTGGCGGTTGGGGAGAGTGAGTCGTTGGTGTGGGAATCGGCCAGCGTCTTATCGAGTGCGGAAATTACGGAGCTTGCAGCGAACAGCAGCTTGCTTTCGGAGCAGTCACTTTCGGAACTTGCGCCGCTTTTGGAGCGCTTTTTCGATGGAGAAGCCGACGAAATCGAAGCTGCATTTGTGGTGGAATTGATCGATGAGCGTGCGGATGTCGCAGCTTATCTTGAGCAGCTCGAAGAAATTCGCAGTGGATTGCGTGATATTAGCGCGGAAATGGACGGAAACGTTGATTTCGGCGACTTCTGGAGCGGAATTGACGCGCGGTTGGATGAAGTCAGCGAAAAGTCGGCTGGCGATATGTATCAGGCAGCCGAAAATGCGGTCCTTTTGTATCGTTTCCATGATCAACAGGTGGACGATGCGGAGCGCGGTCGTGTTGAGGGCTGGCTTGCTGGCGGAAACTCGGAAGTATCGCAGACGATTGCGGCTCTTGAGGAGCTTCATGTTGCGGTGAACGCGAGCGTGGAACTGGCGCAGGAACGCGTTGATTTGAGTGCGATGTGGAGTGGTGTTGAGGCGAAACTCGATGCTCTGGAACAAGAAGATCGCGAGGCATCGGGTACGCAAAGCAATGTTGTGTCGCTGAGCAAGGCGCGCGCTGTAAGTCAGGGATCTGGTAGTCAGGGATCTGGTAGCCAGGAATCTGGGCAGCAATGGGCTCGGCCGGCGATGGCTTTTGCAGCGGCGGTTACGCTTTTGTTGATGGGCGGATTGCTGGCAGATCGGATCTTTGGTTCGGAAACCGTGATCATCAAAGAGCGAACGGTCGTCATCGTGGACAGCGTTGAGCATGGTCCGGGTGTGCGGGTGGATATCAACAGTCCGATTAAGCAGGCCGGGCATGAAGGAGAGGACGATGAGGACTTTCCGACGGTTATCTGGTTGCTAGCTGCGGACGACGCCGAGGCTGGTTCGGGTGCAAAACCCGGTGAGCCAGGCGGACCGATTTAGAATTGGACATTTTTTTGAATTTTTGCACGAATCCGCATGATTTGCCGAGCTACACATTGGATGTGGAAATGCTCCCGAGGAAGATAAGATGAGGACGCTACTAAATTTCATGATGATGATGGTGTTCATCACCGGCAGCCTCTTTGTGTTCAGCCAGCCGGTAGCGGCCGAAACCGTGACGGTGCAGGTTCGCTCGATCGCTGCCAGTAACCAGGGAAGTTCGTTTGATCCGAAACTCAATGATCTGAAAGGGAATTTGGACAAAGGATTTGCGAAATATACGAATTTTAAGCAGGTCGGATCGACATCGTTTAAACTCGGTGAGATGGCGTCTAATACGACGAAGCTTGTGAGTGGCGACGACTTGACGATGACTTTTCACGGTCGTGCGGGCGATTTCGTGAAGCTGGGCCTTGCGATCGGCAGTCGATTGAACACGAGTTTGCGTGTGAAGCCGGGATCGACGTTTTTCCAGGCCGGCCTTAATTATCAGGATGGTATTTTAATTCTGGCAATTACGCTGCGCTGATTGAAATTTCCTGCCTGAAAGATCGAATCCAGTGGTCATATATGCCGCTGGTACACCTCGCATCTAGACATGTCTGAATTTGATGTGATACCGTCCAAAGTTGCTTGAGTGGCCGTATTTCACTGTGAGCAATCGTCAGGATTGCGCTCACCCGAACCTTCCCCGAGGGGATAGTATTCGATGACAGATCAGAACAGAAAAACCTTACGTAGTTTCTATTGTCGCGATTATATCTGGGATTTGTTTGAGCAAATGGCTCAGGAGCTTGGTTGCTCCATGGACTATTTGATCAATGAATCGATGAGACTGTATGCGCGTAGCCGCGATTATGCAGTGTCTAACGATCAGGTAGACGACGGCGCTTTTGGCCCGGGACCGGGCGCAGGTGCACCGGGTTACGGCGCGCCGCAGGCGATGCCGGGTCAGCGACCAGGTTATGGCGGCGGTCACGAGCCGTCGGCACATGCGCGTAATTTTGAGCGGATGCCTACGGCTACTGCCAATCGCGGGCCAATTCCAAGCGGTGGTCATGCACCGGCAGCGCCGGGGCCTTATGTTCCGCCAGCTCCGCAGCCGTTTCAGCAGCAACCGCCGATGCAGCCGCATCAGCCGCCAATGCAGCAGCGTGGTCCGGGTGGACCGCCGCCGCCGCCGCCACGACCCGGCGCCGCCACGGCCGGTTGGCAGGCTCAGCCTCGATCGCCGCAAATGCAACAGCCACAAATGCAACAGCCACAGATGCAACAGCCGCCGATGACGCATCAGCAACCGCCGCCGCAGGCTGGTTTTGGTGGAGATCCGGGTTATCACAATCAGGCGCGATCGCCGTTGTTTCTGATCTTTAATGATAATCGCTATACGATCGATAAAGACCAGTTCGTGATCGGTCGTGGCAGTCAGGATACAGATCTGACGATTCGTGATGGAAATATCTCGCGCAAGCACTGTGCGGTTATTTTCCGAAATGGTCAGTTCTATATCAAAGATCTCGATTCGGTGAACGGTATCGAATATCGCGGTAATCGGATCGAATCGAAAAAGATCGATGACGGTGACGTCTTCTATCTCTGCGATCACGAGCTGCGCTTTACGCACCGCGGTTAAGACTTTTCATGACTTATCACATTCACACGATTGCCGACGGCGTCGTGCAAATTGAACTCGGCAAACCCGATGGGCTTGCCGAGTCGATCGCGCGGCCGACCAACGTTTATTTGTTGCGTGGCGAGACCTGCGCGCTGATCAATACCGGTCATAGCTCGCAGGTTCAGAGTTTGCTGGCCGCGATTCGCGAAGCCGGTATTACGCCTGCGCATATTGAACGCGTTCTTTATACGAGCTGGGACGTCGAGTCGGTGGGCGGTGCGAGTTATTTTCCGCAGGCTGATCATTTCGTGCTCAGCCCGGATATGATCCAGCCGTCGAATCTTGAGAAGCTGGTTGCGAAACGACGTAGTGAGTTTTTGCGACTGGCCAAGAAAATCGACAGTGAGCTGGCGAAGTCTGATCTGGTCGACAAAATATCGAGTTATGAAGACGTTGAGACGTTTACGAGCTGGTATTATCCGACGGCTGCCGAGTTATTTCGCTGCATTCCGCTTCGCGACGGGCAGTTTGTGCGCGCTGGAAATCTCGAATTTGAGGTGATGGCGACGTCTGGTCCATCGAGCGGTAATTTGTCGCTCTACAATGCGGAAAACTCCTGGTTGTTTTCGGGTAATTTTGCGCTTTCTGGCATGCCGGACGAGATTTCTGAAGTTCAGCGATATTTGATCAGTTTGGAACGGATGATGAAGCGCAAGGTCGAGCAGGTTTTTCCGACCTACGGTGCTCCGCAGGGGCGTGGAAACTGGACGCTCGGTGGTGCGATGCGTTTTATGAACAGTTTTTTGACCAGTGCGCCGCAAGCACTGGTCAAATCACCGACGATTCTTGAGTTCATTGCGCTAGATCTGGGCTATATGCCTGAAGATCTGGTCGAAGTGGTGTTTTTGTATCGAAAATACCATGCGCTTTTTGAAGAGCTCGTTCGTACACAAACGATGGCGGCCGAGGGCGAGGGGCTGGAGCGGCGCTATGGGATCGATGTCGCCGATGCGCGTGCGAGTATTCGCCGGTAGTCGTGTCGATTGTGATCTGTGAGCCAACATCGTGTGGGACCGTATCCGTGGATAAAAATCCGATAGTCGATCGCACGTGTGACGTGATTTTTGATGGGGCTGCGCAAATTCTTCAGCCCAAACGCAGTTATCGTTTTGGGACGGACGCGCTTTTGTTGGCGACAGATCTGCCTGTTATTTCTGCGGAAGCAACGATTGTAGATCTGGGTTCGGCGCATGGGCCGGTTTCGCTGGCGATTGCTGCAAAAAATCCGGATTGGAAAGTGATCGCGGTCGAGCGTCAGCAGGTGATGTTGGAGTTGTTGGTGGAAAGCATTGCGCTCAACGATTTTTCATCGCGGGTTGAGGCGTTGTTGGTCGATGTTCGCGAAATTCGCACACAGTTGAAGAGTCACAGCGCAGATCTGGTGGTGTGTAATCCGCCGTATTTTCGGGCGGGTGAGCAGCGGATCAGTAGTGATGTTGTGCGTGCGGAAGCGCATCATGAGTTGAATGGCGTGCTGAAAGATTTTGTGGATGCGGCGCGTTACGTGCTCAAGCCGACAGGTTATTTGAAGTTGATTACGCCGCCGCTGCGGATTCCGGATGTTTTTTCGGCGATTGCCGCAACGGATTTGCGGATGAAAAGCATGCGTTTTGTGCACAGCCGGCCGGATCGGGATGCTTATCTGGTGGAATACGTGCTCAGACGTGGGGCGGCGCCGGATTTTGTGGTTCGGCCACCACTTATTTTGCATGCGTTGGATGGGACGCAGGACGAGGAAGTTTCGCAGCGTCTCAAGTCTGGCAGTGTTTTGGGGGAGCAGAAGCGATGAAAAGATTTATTGCGATCATTGCTCTGGGGGTTGGATTGCAGATCTGTGCGTGGGGTTGCGCGTCGGGTGAGGCGGTTTCGCCGATTGAGCGTGCCGTTGATGTGAGTCAGGGGAAAATTGAGGGTGGGCTGGCGAAGGGCAAACAGAATGCGGATGTTGTGCGGGGTGTGTTTTTGACGGTCCGCTACAATCCGGCGGGTTGTGATGTGCCGGCGTTCGAAGTTTTTACGCATGAGCGGTGGACGCGCGTGTATTTTGACGGCGACGCAGAAATCATGGTGGCTTTGCAGGATTTTGAGAACGGTTCGCGGATCCTTTCAGACACTTCGTATCTGGAAGTGTCTGGAAAGATTTCGGGGCGCCGGCGAAACGATGCCGGGGTGCGTTATCCGATTTTTGACATTTCAGATCTGCGCAAACCGTCCGTAGCCAACGGCCGTGCGCGCGCCGGCGCCGAGCCATTCGAGCGCTTCGATGAGCCACGCGCGTGCTTGTAGCGCATCGGCCTGGGAGACGGGATCGTTGTTGATCCGGGCCATGACGCCGAATTGAAAGATGTTGTTTTTGGCGACCGCTAAAAAAGGCGTGGATTCTGGTTTGTCCCAGTCTGCGGGCGGCCGTGAGCCGAGTTGGTAGGCGATGTGGTGTGGTGTAACGACGTCGATATCAAAATGGACGGGTTTGGTGGGTAAGGCGTCGAGGAAAATCACGTTTCCGGGCTGATCGATTGTGCCAAAAATGCGGGAAACTTCATGGTCGTCGGCGTTTTGCCACTGTGTTGCCCAGGTGCGCACGAGTCCTTTCAGGTTGGAGCCTGGTAAATAAGGCAAACCTAGCGTTGGGTGAAAGATCATGCCTCCGAGCATCGGGTGGACGCCGCCCTGGCCGGGTAAAAAGCGCGAAGTTGTCTTCATTTGCAGTGGTTCGGCTGCGCGTGAGGCCAAAATCCTGGTCTGTCGTTGCGTAGATTCGTTGAGCAGATCCGCGTCGCCGAGCTGTGTGGTGACAAAGTGATCGAGCCAGTCGCGGCGTTTGGATTTATCGATGCTCCAGCGGCGGTTAGAAAGTGGTTCCCAGGCGGCGTAATATTTGTCGTGCCATAATCCGGCATGGCTGGGGGCAGGAAAAAACCCGGGACGCTGACTTTTTTGTCGAATCAGATAATGAGGACGCATGGGGACTCAGCCGTTGGTGAAGGATTTACAGGTTTTGGAGCAGGGCGTTCAACCAGAGTTTGGTTTCGATCAGGGCGTGGGTGTATTTCAGTTGTTCTTCGCGCATGATCGCTTCAAGCAATTCGGTCTGGCCGGAGTAGGGCGCGGATTCGGGCACGGTTGGCTCAGATCTGCAAAGCCAGCTTTGTAGGTCGTGGTATAAAATGTAGCCGGGATCTGCGTGGCGGCCGCCGGCCTGTGCGAGCATGCCGGCCAGGCTCTGGCCGAGTGCATAAATAACGATCAGCGGTTGTAGCATTTGCGCCTGGGCTAGATAGGCTGCGGCTTTGTCGGGGCCGCGTTCGACCTCGCGTTCGTAGCAAGCGCGCGTGTTTATCAGGCGTTCGTCGAGTAAACGTGTATGGGGATCGATGGTTTTTGATTTCTTCATGGATTGATCTCGCAGAAAACAGCCTGAAACCAGCCCCGGCCAGTAGTTTCTTGAGAGCCAATTTGCAGGTATGGGTCTTGATCAAGCGCGGTTTTGAGGGTTTTCTTCATCGCGGCCGAGGTGTTTTTAGGCATTGTGCAATAAAACAGCGCGTCGGGCGGAAGGGCTTCTTCGAAACGTAGTGCCTGGCGAATTTTGGTGTCGTCGAAACGGCCACGGATGTGCATGGGTACGCCGCCGGCGTTGAGCAACAGCTCAAAGTCGTCGTTTCCGAGCACGACGATTTTGGAGAGCAGGCGTGCGCGCGTGGTTTCGTCGGCGATCAGTGTTCCGAGCGTCTCAAGAATGTTTTTTGGAACGCCGCCGAAGTTCAGAAAATTAAAGCCTTCGAGGAAAAATCGGTAAGGGCCGGTGTTGGATAACGCCTGGCCGTGGGTCCATGAAGATTCTGGAATCGTGTCGAGCCATTCTTTGGCGTCGGGTGAATCAATAAAATCGAAGAAACGAATCAACAACGCGGGGCAGGTGACCCAGCTTGCGATATCGTCGAGGCTTCGCACGGGCAAAAGTAGCAGGCGGCCGATGTCGAGTTTTGCGCCGATCTTTTCAAGATCGCGGTCGGTGAAGGTTTCTTGCAGTTCGGCTTTGGTAAGAACGGGCAAGAAGGTTTTGTCTTCGCGGGCAAATTTTGAGCAATGCCCACACGAATCATTGGCCGGTTGCTTTTTGCTTTCGGACGGTTTGATGTGAACGCTGGTTTCGGCGAGTAAAGATACGATTGGACGGCTCATTACGATATTCTCCCGGCCCCAAGTTCTCGGGTGGTCGGGAAGACCTCTACCGATTGGTCAGCGTCTTGAAGGCGATCTAAGTAGTCATGGATCGGTTGCCAGAAAATTCTTTCGTTATCATTTTTGACCTTCACGCGGCTTGCCTTGGCGATAAAAATTGTGTCGTCGGCTGCGATAAACGGTGCGGGCAAAAACGTGAGGATGGCAATCGGCGGCATGTCTTCAGCGATTTGGTGGACGTGAAATAACAGAGGGCTTGCGCGGCGATCGCTTCCCTGACCCTGTCCGTGGCCGGAAAGTGTGACGGTCGTGCCGGCGCGAACCGATGAAAAGAAGTACGATTGCGGCAATCCAAAAACGACGCGGTCCGGGAGCATGGTGATGCGGCGGCCATGCAGGGCGGAGAGCATGATGTTGTGGTCTTTGCGGAAGTTTTTCTCGGCGCGGGCGTTCAAAACAGAGCCGCGCACGCCCCAGCTTCGGAATCGGATCATTTCTTTTCCGAGGCGGTCGAGGATTTCCAGCGGACGTTCGCCGTCCATTCCCTGCAAAAGCACGACGCGGCTTCGTGGAGAAAAGGCGGTGTAGGGTGGCAGCGCGGAATCTTCCGGATTTTCATTCTCTCCGCCGAATAGCTCAAACGCTGAGAGTCGGGCGCGGAGCTCGTCGATGTTGGCCGGGGCTTCCCAGGGCTTTTCGCCGCCTTTGAGATCGACGAGTGTGAGGCTTCCGAATCCGCGGCGTGTGCGGGCGCCGATTCCGCCCAAAAGACCGGTTAGCTGAAGGGTTCGCTCGAGTTCTTGGACGATGAATGCCTGGTTTTCGCAGGGACGCACAAGAATTTTGAGCGTGATCATGAGCTGCGAAGGCAGGCATGCGCGGGTCAGGCGCAGTTCGGTGGTGCGGGCGCCGCGACGGATCTTTTGGTTTGCAGAATTGTCGACGCGTTCCGCGAGTCCCTGGCCAATGTACAAAAGGCCTTCGCCGTTCTGGCCGTCTTCGGGGTTTTCGAGCTGGTAGCGGTAGCCGGCGGGCAGGCAGGTTTCGTCGTAGGGCGCGAGGTGGAAGATGGCGGGGGATTGGGCGTCGGTGTCGCCGAAAATCGTGGCTTCATGCGCCCGAATCGTCTCCACATCCGACCATCTCATCCACGCCTGTGCTCGCCACCAAAACTTAAGGATGCCTTTGAGTCCGGTTAATCGGACTTCGGCGGTTTTGCGGGTGTCGGCGCCGCCCATGAATATGGGCGTGGTGGAACGAAAGGTTGCTTCTAAAATCTTGGGTGTCGCAGCCATCATCAATTCCAGTGATTAAAGCGATCATTACGAAGTTGGTCTGTGCGTATTGAGCCACACAATGGTTAACATACCAAGAAAACTATGTGTTTATTCTGCAAAATGTGCATTTGTGGACAAAACGCTCATGTGGTGGCTCACTGAAACGTCTGAAGTGCGTGAATGAAGTCGTCGTCGAGTCCGGCTTTGCGACGGTTTTCGACGTTGAATTGTGGACCTTTTGCGCGCAGGGGATCGTTGATGTACGTGAGGTTTTCTCGGTACACATCGAAGGTGGACTGGCCGGCGGGCGTGTGTTTTTTGAGCCAGTGCACGCCAAAACCAACGTGGTGGATCTCGTCGGCGGTGATGCGAGCCATGATGTCGGCGGATTTTATGTCGTCGAACTGGCGGAATTTCTCTTCGAAAAACGGGGCGTGATCGAGATTTCCCTGCTCGAAGGTGAGATTCATCGCGCAAACCCATTTCAGCGGCGTGGTGAGTTTCTCCGCTCCTCGCCAGAAGTGATCGTTGAGCGGTTCGTCGCCAAAATCGGCGCCGAGCTCGATGATCCGGTTGCGGTAGAGTGAGAAATGTTCTTGTTCATCGACGATCAGGCGGACCACGCCGCTGCGAAAAGCGGGTGGTGCGTCGGGGTAGGCCAGCAGAGCCCAGGCCATGAGTTCGACGGCCATGAGTTCGTGGTTTGCAAAGGTGTGAAGGCTTCGCATGGCCATTTCGGGATCGTGGAGCGCGTCGGGATGAGGAAGTTTCTTGCGCTTTTTCTTATGCGAAACTTCCAGTCCCGCCGGCCGGGCGGGTTCATTCCACATGACGGCTTCGCCTGGCTCGTTGTCGGTGAGCGAGGCGATGCCGTCGGTGGGAAGAAACAGTTTTTCTTCGAGCGTGGCGCCGTGCAGAACGCGCTCGGCGAATTCACGAATTTCCATGATCTACATCTCAGTTGGTTACGAATTGCATCATGCGGTTCATTGCGGATTTGTTGGCGTCGCGGCCTTCGGCCATGAGTTGTTTGACGTCTTCGCCGACGAGCTGGCCGTTGTCGACGAGTTGTTTTCCGCTGGCGAACACGTGTTTGACGTTGTGCTTTTGCGCAGCGTAAACGACGCGGGAGTACACGTCGCCGGTCGGGCCGCAGCCGGGATCGTTGTCGAGGTCGAGTACGACCAGGTCGGCGTGTTTGCCGATTTCGATGCTGCCGACTTCATGATCTGTGCCGAGTGCGCGGGCGCCGTCGATGGTGGCGAGTTGCAAAACGCGGCGTGCGGGCATGGATTGGGGGCCGTGGATGTGTTTGGGGAGCAGAGCGGCCAGGCGCATTTCGATGAACGCGTCGAGGTTATTGTTGCAGGGCGCGCCGTCGGCACCGAGCGAAACGCGCACGCCGAATTTGTCGTAGCGGGGCATGTTGGCGATTCCGCTGGCGAGTTTCAGGTTGCTGGACGGGCAGTGGCAGATCGCGGTGCGGGTGTTTGCAAGGATTGTGCATTCGTCGTCGGAGACGTGAACGGCGTGGGCCAGGACGCTGCGTGGGCCGGTGATGCCGACCTTTTGCAAAAATTCGATGTTGTTTACACCGTAGCGCTCCATGGTGAATTCGTTTTCGTACTGGGTTTCGGAGGCGTGCGTGTGGATGTGGCACTTGAGATCGGCTGCGGCTTCGCCGACTTCGCGGAGCAGGCGTTCGGTGCAGCTGACTGCGAATCGCGGTGCGAATGCGTATTGGATGCGGCCGCCTGCGGCGCCGTTCCAGGTTTTGTAAAGCTCCATGCTCATGCGCATGCTTTCGGCGGTGTCTTCGGAAAGTGGTCCGGGGACTTCGTCGCCAAAGTCCATCATGCACTTGCCGATGTGGGCGCGGATGCCGGATTTTTCGACGGCCTGACCGATCGCGTCGGTGTGGTGGACGGTGCCCATGTCGAGGATGGAAGTGGTGCCGCCGAGCACGAGTTCGGCAAGGCCTACGCGGGCGCTGACTCCCAGCTCTTTGAAGGTCAGGGCTGCTTCGTAGGGCCAGATGCGTTGTTTGAGCCAGTCGATCAGCACCATGTCGTCGGCGTTGTTGCGCATCAGGGTCTGGCAGAGGTGGATGTGCGTTTGCACGAATCCGGGGATGATCACGTGCGCGGTCGCATCGACTTTGCGCGCGCCGTTTGCCTGTTGTTCGGTAACGTTGCCGATGGCGGTGATTTTTCCGTCCTGGACAAGGATATCGCCGGTAATGACGTCGAACGCTGCGTTCATGGTTACGATCGTGGCACCGGTTAGCCACACATTTTGGTTATTGGTTTGCACTCTGTTCACTCGCTGTAATTTCTATGGGGTATGGATCAATAAGGATGTTCGGTAGTTATAGACTTCGGGTTTGTGCAGTATTTATGTAATGTTCGTTCAGGGGCACAAACTTTCGAAACTTATCACGGCGGTTGACAGCGCGACAAGCCTTTGTCGATAAGCAGCATGCGGGAGTTTTTATAGTGGTCCACCAC
>JBEBSM010000071.1:0-12728 GCA_040394315.1 Lujinxingia vulgaris | reverse complement strand
TCAGAAAGCGCATGTTCATTGCAATAAACAACGTTCTGATCGTTTTCAAAACGAAAGGCAAAAACCAACCCGCGCGCAAGCTCTGAAACTGCTTTCGCATCATCCAGGTCAATCCCAGCCTGCACACTATGATAGGCAACGGTGCGAAACATTGCGCCGGTATCGATCAATTGAAAACCGAGTTCTTCAGCCAAACGGCGCGCTATCGTAGATTTGCCCGCACCCGCAGGCCCGTCGATCGCTATAATCATAATTTACTGAGGATATATGAGTTAAAAACCGAAAAAACCAATCACGTAGTGGATTGTAGTTCGGTCAAAACCTCAAAAAGTGCATTACAACAACGCTCGACCTGCTCGGCCGTACCTATCGTAATTCGCACATCACAGGCCAGAGGCCCTGGTCCAAGCGGGCGCACAATCACGCCGCGCTCCAAAAGACGCTCGTAAACCACCTTCCCGTCATGGGCGGTGCGGACGAGCAAAAAATTCGTCTGACTGGGAATCCAGCTCACCCCGAGGTGGGCCATTTCACGCAGTCGATGTTCCATCAAATGGCGCCCTTCCGTGTTTAGCGAAAGCGATCGCGCCACAAACTCCAGATCTCCAATTGCCGCAGCCGCAGCAACCTGCGCCAGGGAATTGCAATTAAACGGTTCACGCACGCGATTGACCAAATCAATCATTTCGCAGGTTCCGATTGCATAACCCGCGCGCAGACCGCCAAGCCCATAGCACTTGCTAAACGAGCGGCAAACCAACAATCGCTCGCGATCGCCACGCATTTCTTCCGCGCTCTGATAATCCGTGGCCGTCACATACTCGTGATACGCCTCATCAACCACCACGACAACATCGTCGGGAACGGCCCGCAAAAACGCGCGCAATTCTTTTGACGGCAAATAAGTTCCGGTTGGATTGTTCGGATTGGCCACAAAAACCATCTTCGTGTCCGGCCGAATTGCAGCCAACATCGCATCCAGATCGTGCACAAGATCGTCACCCATCGGTACGATCGTTGTTTCAACATTTTGCGCCTGCAAAATAATCTTGTAGGCAACAAACGAACAATCGGAAATCACCGCGTGGTCTTGCCCCGCACTGCAAAAAGTACGGACTGCCAGCGTAAGCAGTTCATTTGAGCCGTTCCCGGTCGTGATTTCCGCCGGATCGATTCCATGAAACTGCGCCAGCCGTTCACGAAGCGCAAACGCTGCGCCATCCGGATAAATATGAATATCCGCCGCATGTTCTCGCACCGCTTCGAGCGCCAACGTACTGGGCCCGAGCGGATTTTCATTGCTGGCCAGCTTGATCGAACCGGTAATTCCCAGTTCGCGCTCAAGCTCTGCAATTGGTTTGCCGGGAACATACGCCTTTAACGTCGTGATATTACTTGCAGCAAGTGGCTTCATCTTGAATCCTATTTTCGATGTTAATGAATCGAACGTTTCGGCTCGCTCAGACAACCTTGTATGAATCGACCTGTGCCCAGAGCATTTGAGGCTGGCCGCCGTCCAGAAATATCGAAATATCCGCCAGAACTTCGGGCGGAATCATACCTTCCTTCAATATCGGAGCAAGTGCCCAGTGCGTTCCTGGCTCACGGCGCATCCACGAAATCTGTTGTTTCGCATAGCGGCGAGTCTCTCGCTTTATGTCCTCAACACAGTCCTCAATCGCAACGCCATCCACAACGTGCTGGCCGACTTGACGATAGCCCAGACTCTGCAAGGGTTTTAGCGTATGCGAAAAACCCTGCGCGCGAATTGCCTCAAATTCCTCGATCAATCCCTGCTCGATCATCGTATCCACACGCTCATCAATGCGCGCATACAACTCTGGCCGCGGCCGAATGAGCGCGATTTTCAGGGCATGATACGTCGGCCGAGAAAACCTGTGTTCCTTCTGATGTTCACTGAGCGGTTTGCCGGTCTGGTCAAAAACTTCCAGACCACGCGTAATCCGTATCAGATCGTTTTCATGAATCCGCGCCGCTAATTCCGGATCGACTTCCTGTAATCTGGCGTACAACGGCTCTGCGCCCTGCTCCTCAACCAGCTTTCGATAATGCTCCCGCAATTCCGCGCTCGGCTCCGGGGCATCAAACAATCCGTGCACCAAAATACGGATGTATAATCCCGTTCCGCCAACCACGATTGGCACGCGTCCGCGCGCGCGAATATCTGCAATCGCCGCGTTCGCCAATCGCTTGAAGTCCGCGACATTAAATTCTTCATCCGGCTCACAGACATCCACCAGATGATGGGGCACCCGCGCGCGCTCCTCAGCCGTTGCTTTTGCAGTTCCGATATCCAGATATCGATAAACCTGCAGACTGTCGCAGTTTACAATTTCGCCTCCCAGAGCTTCCGCCAGTGCAAGTGAAAAACTCGTTTTTCCCACACCTGTGGGTCCTCCGAGTACGATAATCCGAGGTAATCCCTCAAGATCCTCTTCGGAGAAATCAAACTCCATAACACCATCCCGCGACTCGATGATCGCAAATACATGAAAGTAGTTTGTTAACGACGCTCAAACGATTTTTCTAGCTCGAAAAGTGGAATCCGATAATACACCGGGCGACCGTGTGGACAGTTTGCTCGAAACTCGATTTCATCCATTTGATGAAGCAAACTCTCACACTCCTCGATGCTAAGCGGCGTTGGCCCGCGCACGACCGCATGACAAGCCATGCGCGCAAGTATGGCTTCCATCGCCTCATGAACGCGGTCCGACCGCCCAAGATTTGAGAGATCATCCAACGCATCACGAATCAATCGCTCATGCCTAGCCCTGGTCAAAACAGCCGGTACGCTTTTGAGCACATAAGTCTGTCCGCCGAAAGGCACAATTACAAATCCCGCGTCTTGAAAAAACGCCAGGTTTTCCGCCAGACAATCGGCACGCAAAGCATCTAACTCAATCCGAAGCGGAAACAACAACGGCTGCGATTCCTTGTGCTCCGTTGCAAACAATGCACGCAACCTTTCAAACCCAATACGCTCATGCGCCGCATGCTGGTCAATAATGACAATGCCGGCAATGTCCTCGCACAAAATATACGCGCGTCGAAACTGCCCGATGACACGCAGCGTGGAAAAATAGCCCGCACCACCACGACTGTCCTCGCCGTCCGGCGGCATTATACCCGCCTCGCCAAGCTGAACACGGGGCGGCAAACCCAACGGAGCAGCCGCCGCAAGCGCAAAGCCCTGCTGCAAACTAACCGGATCATGGTCGCCTTCCAGATTGCCCAAAAACGGCGACGAAAACTCGCCAAAACCACGACTCCCATTGGGCTCAAGTTCCGATAAACGCCGATGCCTCGCGTTAAGCGGCTCAAGACGTGCCATTCCCGGTGACACAAATTGCCCGCCAGCCCCAAAATCTTCGCCCTCGCTGTCTTCGGCATTGCGAGCCGCACTGCGAAGCGCATAACTCTTTGCTTCCTGCGACAACCACGGCGCCTGCGCCAGTGCATCGGCCACCGCGTGATACACCGCCCGATAAATCGGTTGCGTATCATGAAACCGAACTTCGGTTTTTGCCGGATGAACGTTTACATCGACCAAATGAAACGGAACATCGACAAACAAAATCACCGAAGGATATCGCCCGGCATCCAATAACTGACGATATGCCCCCTGAATCGCCGCACGAATCGTTCGATCGTTAACATATCGACCGTTCACAAACGTATAGATATTGGTTGAACTACGTTGATTGTGTCCGGCACGCGAAAAATACCCGCGCGCAACCACGCCGCCAATCGCCGGATACTCTGCGGTTGGATACAGATCGTCATACACGTCACGACCCAACAATTCCAAAATTCGGTCCTTCAAGCTCTCAACACTCGGCAAATCCAGGCGGACTTTGCCGTCGCGACGCAGAACAAAGCGCACGTCCGGCCGCGCAAGTGCCATGCGCATCAACATTTCTGTGATATGACGCGCTTCTGTCCCCGGCGCTTTCATAAACTTCAGACGTGCTGGCGTATTAAAAAACAGCTCCTCGATCGTAATCGTGGTGCCGGCCGCCATGCCCACATCTTCGATCTCCTGAAGAACGCCGCCTTCAATATACAACCGCGTTCCACTCAATTCACCGTGCGGCTTCGTGCGAATTTCCATTCTCGAAACCGAACCAATCGACGGCAACGCCTCACCACGAAAACCAAGCGTTGCAATCGAAAACAGGTCATCCACCGAGGATATCTTACTCGTAGCGTGACGCTCAAGCGCGCGAAGTGCGTTTTCCCGCGTCATTCCGAACCCATCATCCTCGATGCGAATTACGTTTCGGCCGCCCTCCTCAATTGTAACTTCGATGTGACGCGCCCCCGCATCCAGACTGTTCTCGACCAGCTCCTTGACCACCGAAGACGGCCGCTCAACAACCTCACCCGCCGCGATCTGGTTGGCGAGTTCCGGCGGTAAAACGGCGACGATAGCGCCGCCATTATTTTGAGAACTGTCTTGTCCTTGATCCCCGGATCGATCTGAATAAAAGCTCATTACAAAATCTCATATCTGTAAATCATGGTGCGTCTTTCGCACACCGAATACCAATTTGTGCTTCGGGAGTTCCAACACTGCCAGGAACAGAACGATAATATACCGTCCCCTCCATCGGCCCTTCGCTAAAACTACCACCTCGCACAACACGCGGTGCATTATCATCAACGGGCGCCTTGTTTACCGGGTTCACATTCGACGATCCTGCGTAATAAGATTGTTGGTAATAGTCTTCTACGTATTCGGCAACATTACCGGCCATGTGAAACAGTTCATAATAACTTAACGCATTGTCCCGAGTGCCCACGGCCTCTAAACAAAAGCCGTCATTCGACTGTTGCAAATAAGTACATTTGCCGTTCCGTACCAACTCATTGGACATATTCGGATACGGATACGTTCTATTGTGGCGAGTAAATGTCCAGCTATTTCCCCATGGATACACACGAGACGGCTTGTCATTATTAGCGATTGGACCACGTGCAGCCTTTTCCCATTCGGCTTCCGTAACCAATCGCTTGCCCTGTGCTACACAGTATTTACGCGCCATATCAAAGGTCACGCAGGCAACCGGCTTGTTGGGATCGCTGGGAAAAACAAACTGCGAGGAGCAGTTATCAGCGTAGCCAGCCCCAGTCGGCGTTTCGCATCCCTGGTTATCCATACAGGCTTTATACTGTGTCCGCGTAACCTCATACGTATCAATAAAATAAGGTGTGAGATAAATCTCGCGTTGTGGGGCAACATCGGGCTGATTCGCCACATTATTTTGCCCCCGGTAAAACGTACCCGCATGAATATATGTCATTTCACTATTGGTAGCGGGCGCATCACACGCGACATCCTGAAAAACTTGAAGGTTACCGACCGTCAGGTTTTCATTCAGGTTACCAGCACCAACCGAAGTAACGCCGGGAAGCTGAGCGAGTCTTTTACAAGTACTCCACTTCCGGTTTACGCACGCACGGTAGCTCGACAGACATACATTATTCGTATCCACACACTGCTCGATCTCGCCAGTCACGCATTCCGGCTCTTCGGTATCCGTGGAGACATCCGGCGCTGCAACATCCACAGACTCAATCACGTCCGCAGGTTCTGCCACATCCGGTGGATCAACTTTCACATCTTCATGGAATGCATCTTTTCCAGACCCAACATCGTCGATTCCGGTATCCTGTACCGAAACGTCATCAGCCACGCCGGTGTCGTTGTTCTCCTGACCCACACCTGAATCCCCAACGCTGCCGCTGTTCGGCTGACATACACCGGACGATGTGCAGACATTGCCAGACATGCAATCGCTGTCGCTCTGGCAGTAGTCCGACAAGGGATACGCATTTTCAAAGGTGCAACCGGAAGCTACGGCCGTGAGTGAAAAACCGGCGATAAGCCACAAAAGCATAGAGTATTTTTTCATTTCAAAAACCAATTGGGTCTGTTCACAGTTGCTGTCCATTGTCGCTGCGTAGTCCTACATGAGTTGCGGTTTTCATGTCGATCTGACAAGTTCTCACACCACGCGTCTATCTGTATCGATTTTCGCGTAAACTATCCAATGGCGAAACAAGTTGTGCAAATCGGTCCGCTGCTCTGCCTCAAAGATACCTGGCGCAACATCGGATAGACGTGAATTTCCTTATGATAAAAAACCTACAATCCGCTATTTCCAGTCTCCGTGCAGCCAACGAAAAGGTTGAAGGCGAAAGCGCTGAATTTTTGGCGAATCGCACGCCAGGAAAACTCGACGGACAGCTCATCGCAATCGTGGTCCTGGCCACCGTTATTATCAGCATACTTGAATATTTCGGTGGCTCCAATCAATGGAAATCTCTCGAAACTCCACTGGGATGGTTTGTTAAAAACCCCATGGAACGACTCGACGCGATATTTCGCGGTGGTGACTACGGCCGTCTTTCACGACTTGCGTACTGGTCTATAACCACATTCATCGGCTACATGGTCATCCCGATCCTATTCTTGAAGCTGGTTTTACGAAAAAACCTTCGAGACTATGGCCTATCGATCAAAGGCGCGCTCAGCCATTGGTGGATCTACGTCGGACTCTACCTGGTCGTACTGCCCGCTGTATATATGGTGTCATTCACAGCGAGTTTTCAGAAAACATATCCGTTCTATGAGCATGCCAGTCGGAGTTTGTTCGATTTTTTCGCATGGCAAGCGCTCTATGCAATGCAGTTCATGGCACTTGAGTTTTTCTACCGTGGTTTTTTGATTCACGGATTGAAACATCGCTTTGGTCTGTATGCCGTCCTAATCCCGATGATTCCGTACTGCATGATCCATTTCGGCAAACCACTTCCAGAAACATTGGGAGCGATCCTCGCCGGGATTGCGCTGGGTGTCCTATCATTACACACCCGCACAATCTGGCTTGGCGTGCTCATTCATATCTCGGTTGCGGTTACGATGGATATTTTCTCACTCATGAATCAGGGTAAAATTCAGCTTTTCTAAGCAAAAAAACAGGCCAGTTTGAATAAAAGCTCTACAAACATGGACTGTTTTTCGACTTCTGCGAGAAAACTCAAACGCGCCGGAACACACCGACCACGCGACCGAGCACAGCCGTTTCACGTGCATCGGATTCACGAATAAAGATCGGCTCCATCGCACTGTTCGCCGGCTGAAGCCGTATGCGCGCCCCTTCCTTATAGATACGCTTTACCGTCGCTTCCCCGTCGATCATCGCCGCAACAATCTCACCGTCGCGAATCTCACGTTGTTTCTTAACGAAGATGTAATCGCCATCGAAGATGCCGTCATCGATCATCGAATCCCCCTGCACGCGCAGGCTAAAGACATCCTCGCCGCGTCCGAGCAGACCTTCGCCAATCTTTACGTATTCTTCGGTGTGTTCAATCGCGCTGATCGGCAAACCGGCCGCAATTCGGCCGACAACCGGAATGTTGTAAACGCCCTGAATCACGTCGACTTCATCGCTACCAACGTTGGCTGCGCTGTTGCGGCTCTTCAACTTCGTCACATTTCCGGACGCACTATGATTGTTTTGCGCATCACCCTCAGCCACCGTGCCCTGATTAAAAGGCTGACCGTTGGACTGATACATCGCACGCAGCGCACGCGATTTTGAATCCAGTCTGGCGATATATCCCTTGCGCTCCAGGGCCTTCAAATGATCATTAACGCCGTTGGTCGAGCTGATCCCAACCTTGTCCCCAATTTCTCGAATCGTCGGCGGAAAACCCGCGGATTGAATATAATCCGTTATCGTATCAAGCACGAGAGCCTGACGATCGGTAAGTTTTTGTGGTTGTCCCATGATTAAGAATTCTCTCAAAAGATAGGGTTAAAGTTATGGAGCCAATCAAAATTGACCAGGCCGTCTTTACTGAACAGTTGTATCAGAATATTCACACACTGAACAAGGTCAAATCGAAATTTGATATAACGCAAACTTTCCCACCACTCTCCGCTCCAAGGAGTAACGCGATTCCCTCCTCTGTTGACCCAGTAGTTGCCGATTTGCCCTTCACAATCGTAAATCCAGCCGCTCGAATCAACCCGCCGAAACGTGCCATTTGACCACACGGGTTTGACACTCTACAAATCTGCGTGTTAGGGGTACGGCGAATTTTCACCCGGAGCCTGATTTCAAGGCTCAGGGGCTTAGACACTGGTCGATCATAGCGACGGCGCGCATTTTAAGGCCCGCTCGCGATACGGATGAAGTAGATTATGGAGATCGCAGATTATTTACCGCTGATTTTACTGTGCCTTGCCTCTTTGGCAACGGTTTCGGGTCTGATTTTGGCGACAAATTGGCTCGGACCCAAAAACCCTACCAGAGAAAAGATCATTCCGTACGAATCCGGCTCCGATCCGATCGGAGAAGTTCGTGGAATGCGCTTCAGCGTACAGTTTTATCTGGTTGCAATTAGCTTTATTTTGTTTGACCTGGAAATCGTCTTTATCATTCCATGGGCGATGTCCTGGGCTCAGAGTTCAGCGCTTGGCCACGGCTTTTACTCGTTTATCGTTATGTCGATCTTCCTCGCAATCCTGACCGTCGGTCTGGTTTATGAGTGGAGTCAGGGAGGTCTCGAATGGGACTAGAACATCAGTTACCAGAAGTTATCACCACGCGACTTGAATCGGTCGTGGGTTGGGCGCGCAAGCACTCGTTGTTTCAGTATCCTTTCGTAACCGCGTGTTGCGGAATGGAATACATGGCAACAGCCGCAGCACGCTACGATATGGCACGGTTTGGCGCGGAAATTCCGCGTTTCTCCCCGCGTCAGGCCGACCTTTTGTGGGTCGTCGGTACGATCAATCATAAACTCGCACCGTTTTTGCGTCGAATTCACGAACAAATGGCCGAGCCCAAATGGGTTATCGCCTTTGGTGTCTGCGCATCAACCGGTGGTTTTTACGATAACTACGCAACGGTTCAGGGGATCGACAAGATCATTCCAGTCGACGCCTATATTCCAGGCTGCCCTCCCCGTCCCGAGCAGATCATCGACGCATTGCTAAAGCTACAGGACAAAATTGCGGTCGAACCGTGGGATAAATACGCCTACGAGGAAAAAAAGCGTCTGCGTGAAGAAGAAGGTATCATCCCGGCACTCCCCTTGTTTCAACGCCCGGAATAACACCCGAAAACGCACGTTTTTCATCCGATCTATACTTTTTCTTCGTATTCACATCGCCGTCTAGCAATAGACTGCGCACGCGGTTGTTGTATCATGGCTAAAAAGCTCATCGACTTTGTTCAAAATAAGTTTGCCAGTGAAGTGCTCGATGCTCACTCCAGACTCGGCAATGACACGGTTACCATCAAGCGCGAAAAGCTTGTCGAAATCGTCCGCACGCTGCGCGACGATCCCACGACAAAAATGAACTACCTGCGCACGATTACTGCCGTCGACTACCTGCCTCGCCAACCGCGTTTTGAGTTGGTTTACGTACTCTACAGCATGACGCACAAGCACATGCTGATCCTTCGCGTAATGCTTGAGGAAGCAGATCTTAGCGCTCCCAGCCTGCATACGCTGTATGGCACTGCGGGATGGCAGGAGCGCGAAGTCTGGGATATGTACGGCATCAAGTTCGAAGGGCATCCCGATCTTCGTCGTGTTCTTTTGTACGAAGAATTCGAAGGACATCCGCTTCGCAAAGATTATCTCAAACAAGCCTCTCAGCCACGTGTTGAGCTGCTCGCTCGCGAGCGCGACAGCGTTGAGGAATACAATATCTACGTCAACGATCGCCCCTCCTCGGGTTCCCGCGACGAGTAATTTCTTCGCGTTCTATTGCGATAGACGACTTTTGATACACGGATAGACATCATGGCTCAGGATTTCAACGATAGCTTCGACAGCTACGACCCGATCGATCAGGACATCAATAACGAACCGATGATCCTGCAGATGGGGCCAAGTCACCCGGCCACGCACGGCACGGTGCGCTTTACCCTCACGCTTGAAGGCGAAAAAGTCCTCAAATGCGAAACCGAAGTTGGCTATTTGCACCGCGGTTTTGAGAAAGAATGTGAGGCAGCAACCTGGACACAGGTGTTTCCTTATACAGACCGCCTCAACTACGTCAGCCCGCTGCTGAACAACTTCGGCTACGCGCTGGCAGTTGAAAAGCTGCTCGGAATCCAGGTTCCCGAGCGCTGCGACTGGATCCGCACGTTGATGGGCGAAGTCAGCCGTCTGTCCGATCACCTCACCGGAATCGGCGCAGGCGCTCTTGAGCTCAACGCAATGACGGCGTTTTTGTACGCCATCGAAGGCCGCGAACTCGTCTGGGATCTCATTGAACAGGTTACCGGTGCGCGTCTGACCGTAAGCTACGGACGCGTCGGTGGCCTGAAAGACGATCTCACCGCAGATTTCGCCGAAAACTGGAAGTACGTCCGCTCACGCCTGATGGAAATCTACGAAATGACGCACAAGTTGCTCACCCGCAACCGTGTTTTCGTTGACCGTATGGCCGGAACCGGCGTTATTTCACAGGACATGGCGATCAGCTACGGATACACCGGCCCGGTTTTGCGCTCCACCGGTCTGAACTACGACGTTCGCAAAGATCACCCCTACTTCAAGTACGGCGAAGTGGATTTCGATGTTCCCATCGGTTCCACCGGCGACAACTACGATCGCTATCTCGTGCGTATGGAAGAGCTTCGTCAGTCGATTCGCATCATCGATCAGTGTCTGGCCAACATGAAACCCGGCCCGATCAACACCGATGATCCCCGTGTCATGCTGCCAAGCAAAGAGCGCGTTTACAATTCGATCGAGGGAATGATCGCGCACTTCAAGATCATCTTTGAAGGCCTGCAAGTTCCGCCCGGCGAGGTTTACAGCTATACCGAAGCCGGCAACGGTGAATTAGGCTTTTATATCGTCTCAAACGGCACCGGAAAACCCTGGAAGATTCATGTTCGTTCGCCAAGTCTCATCATGATGGGCGGCGTTCACAAGCTGATAGAGGGCGGTCTGCTGTCCGACATTATCCCCACCTTCGACACGATCAACATGATCGGTGGTGAGTGCGACAAGTAAGTTATTCGTGCGTGCTTTTTGACCAATAACAAAGCCGCTCGATAAGGCTCAGGAGTAATACGCAATGCCAAAAATTACGATCAACGGCACCGAGATTGAGGTCGACAAAGGAACGACCATTCTGCGCGCTGCTGCCGAAGCCGGCTACGAAGTGCCGCACTTCTGCTATCACCCAGCCTTGTCGATCCCGGCAAACTGCAGAATGTGTCTGGTAGATGTCGAAGGTGCCGGTAAACTTCAGCCTGCCTGCTACAGCCAGGTCAGCGATGGAATGGTAATTCATACCAAAAATGATCGAGTCAAAAAGGCCCAGAAAGCCGTACTCGAATTCATTTTGATCAACCATCCCATCGACTGCCCGATCTGCGATCAGGCCGGTGAATGCAAACTTCAGGACTACTATCTGGCCTACGACGCGCAAGAATCACGCATGCGCTCTGAAAAGGTCCACAAGGTAAAAGTCTATCCGATTGGCCCCGAAGTTCTTTATGACGGGGAGCGCTGCATTTTGTGCACGCGTTGCATTCGTTTTTGTGAAGAAATTACCGGAACCAACGAACTTACGCTCGTTCAGCGCGGTGACCGTGTTGAAGTCCGTAACTTCCCCGGCCGCGAACTCGATAACGCTTATTCCGTATGCACGGCCGACATCTGTCCGGTTGGCGCACTGACTTCGCGCGATTTCCGCTTCAAATGCCGCGTGTGGTTGCTGACCTCGACCGAAAGCGTTTGCACCGGTTGCTCCAAGGGCTGCAACATTCACCTTGAGCACTTCCGCAACGAAATTCAGCGCTATCGTCCTCGCTTCAATCCCCAGGTCAATGACTACTGGATGTGCGATGCTGGCCGATTGACTTATAAAGAAGTTCACAGCGACCGCTTGCTTGCTCCAATGAGCAACGGTGCCGAGCTGAACTGGTACGCTGTCGCCGAAACCGCTGCTGACAAGCTCAAACGCGCAATCGACGAAGTCGGTGCTGACAAAATCGCTCTGGTTTTGAGCCCCCAGGCAGGCTGCGAAGATCTCTTCCTCGCCAGCAAATTTGCTTCGGACGTTCTCAACACCAATCGACTGTATGTCGGCGGTAAACCGGACGGTAACGCCGATGACTTCCTGATTCAGGCAGACAAGAACCCGAACCGTCGCGGAATCGAAGCCGTTCTGGGTTCGGCAACGGCTGCACTGCCCTTCCAGAATCTCATCGACGATATCGCAAGCGGAAGCATACAGGTTGTGTACATGATGGACGCGTACATGCCTGTTGATGACGCCCAGCAGACCCGTTTTGTGGAATCTCTGGACAAACTCAAGCTCTTTGTTTTCCAGTCCCAGCATCATGGACGTCTCGCACCCAAGGCGCACATTGCAATGCCTGTCTGCAGCCATGCCGAAACAGCCGGAACGTTTGTTAATTCCGATGGTCTGGCCCAGGAATTCCAGAAAGCATTTGCACCGCACGGCGATTCATTGCCGCACTGGCAGATATTTATGCAAGTGGCCCAGGCCATGGGCAAACCGTTTAGCTATACTTTCGTACATCAAATTCAAAATGAAATGTTTGCAGCCCGGCCAAACTCGGTTCCTAGCGGAACCGCTGAAGGCGTGCCGGTCGAGTAAGATAAGAGAGGATTTTCATGTTGGAAGTTTTAAT
>JBEBSM010000070.1:0-12763 GCA_040394315.1 Lujinxingia vulgaris | reverse complement strand
GATTGTGGTGGTTTGAAACGTGGTGGGTAGAGGGGATTGTGGTGGTTTGAAACGTCGCGACCCCACGTTTCACGTGGGGCTGAAACAGAAGCGCGCTGCGCACCGGTTTCACCGGGCTTCGCGGTGCGTGCGTTTGGGGATTGGGTGGTTTGAGGTGTGGTGGTTTGCGGTAGTTTGGGGGGGGCGATATTATTTGTGCAATTTCACAAATGTTGTTTTTCGATGGGGTATCGAGGCAAATGGGTTAGCGAGTGAAGTTTCTCGATGGGGCATCGAGGGAAATGGGTTAGCGAGTGAAGTTTCTCGATGGGGTATCGAGGGAAATGGGTTAGCGAGTGAAACGAGTCGATGGGGTATCGAGGGAAATGGGTTAGCGAGTGAAACGAGTCGATGGGGTATCGAGGGAAATGGGTCGCTAAGCGAAACGAGTCGATGGGGTATCGAGTCGTGTTTTTGTGTGAAAATGAGTTTTGGATAAGAAATTGGGTGGGGTGCGGTTTTTGTGGTTTTTTTGTCCGGGCGAGTAAAAAAAGCGGTTTTTCGAATTGTTTTGAAAAAAACGGAAATGTAGGTTGGGTGACCGTCTCAGAGATGGTGGCGGGCTAGTGTTGGTGCGGGTTTGGGGTGGTTTTTTGGGGGGGGGATTATTTTTGGCGGAGGAAGGCGAAGCTGGCGCCGGTGAGGATGAGCAGGCCGATGACGGTGAGGATGACGGCGACGCCGTCGGGGAGTCGGCTGCGTTGGCGAGGGAGGGTGCCGGCGTAGACGGCGTGGGTGTTGGAGATGAAGAGGTGGCGGTTGTTGGTGACGATGGCGAGTGTTTCTTCGCTGGCGGGGCGTTGGTTGATGGGCCAGTTGAGGGAGTAGCGGGTGATGTCGCTGTTGGAGCGCAGGGCGGTAAGTTCGGAGAGCTTGATGAAGAAGATTTCGGAGGAGTGGAGCATGTTGGAGACGATGACGGCGTGTTGGTCGATGGTGGCGAATGTGGCGATGTTGCCGTTTTGCCAGGGGCCGTTGAGGGTGGTCCAGGTGGTGCCCTGGTCCAGGGAGTAGGCGATGTTGTTGCTGTGGACGAGGAAGAGCATTTCGGGGGAGTTTTGCCGGTCTCGTTCGATGCGCAGGGGGCTGTCGGTGGAGTTTTGCAGGTAGTAATAGATTGCGTGCCAGGAGTCTCCGTTGTTTTGGGAGCGCCAGAGTTGGGAGGGGTTTGCGAAGTTGGTGGAGCGGCTGACGACGAACAGGCGTTGGTCCTGGTCGGTTGCGAAGTCGGTGATGATCTGGCCGCGGAGTGCTGTGGTGAGGGCGTCGCTTAAGCGCATGCGGCGCCAGGATGCGCCGGCGTCGTTGGAGTTCAGGGGGCCTTGTTGGTAGGACCAGGCGAACATTTCCTGGCTTTTGGGGCGAGGACGAATATCGACAATTGCGGCGGCGGGTAGGTAGGTGGCGTCGAGATTTGGGGGCTGGAAGATAACGGAATTATGTTCGCCGAGCGGTGCGGCTTCGCTGGTTTGTTCGGGGCTGTCGGCGTGTAAAACGACGATGCTGCCGCCGAGGGTTCCGGAGAAAATTCGCTGGTTTTCTGGGTTCACATACAGTGCGCTGGTGGCGCGTTGATGAAGCGGTAGCCAGTTGCCGTTGTGTGGGTCGCCGGTGAGGCGGAAAAGGCCGGCGTCTGTTCCGAGGAGTAGCTCGTTGGCGGGGCCACTGGCGATTGTGAGTACGCTGGTGGCGCGTAAATCACGGTTGGTGTGGCGCCAGTTTTGGCCGAGATCGGTGGATGTGAGGATGCCGTTTCCGGCGGTGGAAGCCCAGAGGCTCTGGTCGATGGGGTCGCGTACAAAACCGGTGATCGCGCGGTGATCGGGGTCGCGTGTCTGGGCGTCCTGCCAGTTTTGGCCGGCGTCGGTGCTGCGTCGGATGCTTCCGTCGTGGCTGCCTAAAAATAGGATGTGGCCGGCGGGTTCGTCGGGGGCAGGGACGGCGAATAAGATCTTGTTGGAGGGGGATTGAATTCCGCGTCCGTTGAATTGAATGCGGTCCCAGGCCTGGCCATCGTCGGCGGCGCGGTAGATCGCGTCGGATGTGAGCAGGTACACGTCGGGCAGTCCGGGGAGGTCAAGCAGGTGGCGGTCGACGGTTGGCAGGGTGGATGTGAGGAGCCATTGTTCGGTGTCGTCGTTGCGGTAATACAACAGTAGTTGTTCGTGGAGGACGGTGAGCAGTTCAAAGGGGCGTTTGGGGGTTGCGGGCAGGTAGTTTCGTAGGACGGCGGGCAGGCCGGTGGTCTGGGAAGGCTGTGAAAAGTCGATGCCTTCCATGGAGATGCGCTTCCAGCTTGATGCATTGATGATGTCCGGGTTTTCGGCAATCTGGTGGATATCGGAGCTGGTGGCGAGTAGCTGCCATATCTGGTTGGAATCGGTTAGGAAAAGGCTGTTTTCGGCGGTGACGAGCACGCGGAATTGCGTGCCGGGTTGGCCTTTGCGTGGGCGTGCGTTTGGGGGCGAATTCAAACCGTTCTGGTTGTTGGAGGGCGCGTTATTCGTGTCGGTTGGGTCGGTTGCGAAGGTGGTTGGCAGCGGGATCTCGGTCCAGGTTTTTGCAGCATCGAGGCTGACGAGCAGGCGTGAGGGGTTTTGGAATGAGGGTGTGGCGATGGTCCAGAGTTCGTCGTTGCGCGATGTGAAAAGCTGGTTTGCGGGGAAATCCTGCGCGGCGCGGTGGCGGCTGAGGCTGTCGTAAATGTTGTAGCCATCGTGAGCGAACGCAGGGGGCAGGGTTGTGGGCGTGGGTTCCCAGCGCGGTTGGCCGGTATGGCGGCTATAAAATGTGTTTTTTGTGGGAACGATGATGGTGGACGTGTCGCCCTGTGTGACCAGGGCGATGGCGGGAATGGAGCCGCCTTCGGGTGCCGGGATGGGTTCAAGGTCGAGGCGCGAGGCTTCTTCGGAACATCCAGCGAGGATGCCGGATGTTCCGAAGACCAGGATGAACAGCGCAAGGGCTGCGATGGGGTTGCTTTTCATGAAAGACAATCTGAACATCCTGTTGTTGCCGGCTTAGTTGGGGTTGGTGGTTCGCATGATTGTGAACTCAACACGACGGTTTTGGGCGCGGCCTTCTTTGGTTTTGTTGTCGGCAATCGGGGTGGATTGACCGTAACCGATGGCTTCAAGACGACGTGCTTCAATTCCATGTTCTATCAGGAATCTACGTACGCTGTTCGCCCGCCGTTGGCTCAAGTCGAGGTTTTTGTCTTCGCGACCGACGCTGTCGGTGTGGCCTTCGATGCGGAGCAGATCGATTTGCTGGTTGCGCTCCATGACGCGGGCGATGTCGTTGAGGATCGGGAAGCTCTGCTCAAGAATCGTGTCTTTACCGGTGGCGAAGTGGACCTGTTCGGTGATGATGATGTTTTTGTCGGTCACGATTACGCGTTCCGGCTTGGTTGGTTCTGGTTCTGGCTCGGGCGGCCGCACGGGTTGTGGCGGCACGTTGAGCATGGTGTCGACGGCTTTGTCGTCGGGAATACCGGCAAATTCGCGATCTGGAACGGGGCATCCCCAGGCGTCGAGTAGGACGTTGGGTCCGTATGTTTGGTCATCGCAGGGACGGAGCGCGCCGCGGAAGTTGGGGTTGGAGTAGTCGGTGTGCAGCCATCCGCCGGTGACCCACTGGCCGCCGAGTCCGAGGAATGCGCGGAAGTTGGGTGCGCCGACGCCGTTGGTAAGTCCTGCGCCGAGGCCGCCGGTGAGGGTGATGTTTCTGCGGACGCGGTAGCGCAGTGCGCCGAGGATTTCGACGGGAACTTCGCCCTGAGCGACGCCGCGTGATCCCTGGGTTTTGTTGGCCAGGCTGATAGCGCCGTTGATTTCCGCGAGAACGTCGGTTTTTTTGGTGATGAAGGGCAAGTGTGTTGCGACGCCCCATGTGAGTTCGTTGCCGATGGTGACGTCGCGAAGCTGGCGTGTGTCGGGTCGGTAACGAAAGCCGAAGTTTCCGCCCAGCCGTAGTGCGCGGAACAAGACGTAATCGGCCGCGAGCAGGGCTTCTGCGCCGACGCCGCCGTCGCTTGCGAAGGCGTCATCGGTGCCGACCGGGATGGTGAGTGCGGTGACGAGTGCGAGGCCTACCGGAGATCTATCCAGACCGAGGAGTTTGAATTTTGCGGTCAGGCGCATGTCTTCCAGCGCGACTTTGTCCAGGTCTTTTGAGCTACGGCTGTTTTCGGGCAGGATGGGTTGGAGATCTTCGGAGGCTTGCCAGAAGATGACGGGTGCCAGCAGGCCGACTTCGATGATGTCGAGAAAGCCGATGGAACCGAAGAGCGAGAGGTGAACCTGGCTGGAAACGGTGCGGCGGTAGGGCGCGTTGAGCGTTGAGATTTGCAGGGGTGCGTCGGAATAGTCTGCAAATCCGCCGATGTGCCAGTCGAGGTGTTCGATAATGGGTGAGCCAAACACGGTGAGGTAATCGCCGGGGCCGGGGGCCGGGCGAAAACGCTGGAGTTGAAGCTCTGGCAGCGGCGCGCGTTCCTGGGCCAGCGCGGTGGCTGGAGCGGTCGTTATGGTTGCTGCAAATGTGATCGCAGCTAGCGCGAGCAGGAGAAGGATGCGTATGGGATGGCTCATGATGGAGGTCCTTCGAGCGAAAAAACGGGTTTTAAATAAACAACATTCAAATAATCAAAAAAATCAGGATAAGTGGCCGGATTGTAGCAGCTTTAGGCTTCGACGAGCTTCATCGACGCCTTCGGGCGGGTTTTCTTCGTCCTGGACGATGGCGATTGCTTCGGCAAAGAGCTGACGTGCGGCGTCGTTGTCTTGCAAAGGGCCGGCGAAAAGCTGTGCGGATTCGACAAGCGCGGCAAATCGCGCGTGCGGGTCGAGGAGCATGGCAGCGTAGGCTTCGAGGTCACGGGCGAGATCGTCGTTTGCATCGAGGCTGCGGTCAAGTTTGATTCGAAATTCGAGTGCTTCGACATTTTCTGGCCATAGATCAAAGGAAAAGCCCCATAAAAAGCGTGCTTCATCGAGCTTTTCTAGTTGATTTTGTACGATATGTGCAACATCTGCGATGATCTGGCTTGCGGCGACGCGTAGGACTGTGGGGATCTCTTCGGCTTTGAGTTCGACGAGTTGTTCGAGTGTGAGGCCGGCTGGTTTTCCGATGAGCAGACCGAGTTCGCGACCAAGGCTGTGGACGTAACCGTCCCAGTCGTCGGCTGCGGCCTGGCATTGTTTGATGCCTTCAAGCGCGAGGGAATCGCCGGGCGCGGCCTTGAGGACGTGTTCGTAGTGGGGGTGGGCGCGGTGTGGATCGTTGAGGCGATTGAGCAAGAGATCAGCCAGTTCGCGTTCGCTTTCGACGGCGTCGAGGCCGCCGCCGGCGACTTCGACAACGATTTTGAGGTGTTTGGCGGCGGTTTCGAAATCGTCTTCGTTGGTGGCCATTTCCGCGAGCAGGCGGTGTGCGGCTTCGTTCTGGTTGTCTTGTTCGAGGACTTCTGCGAGCCATTTTCGGGCAGTTGTTGGATCTTCGGCTTTGTCCCAGGCGAGTTGGGCGAGCAGGAGGCGGTAGGTGATGGCCATTTCGCTGGTTTCGGCGGCAGCGAGTCGTTTTTCGAGGAGTTGGACGCGGGCGTCGAGTCGGCCTTGTTCTTCGTAGATGGATTCGAGTGCGTTGACGACAGAACCGGCACTTCCGGCGCCGGTTGGGTCGGTTGTGTGGACGGCTTCGAGGTAGGGAAGTGCGGCGTCGGCGTCTTCGAGGTCGTAGTAGAGTAATTCCGCGAGTTCGCGGGTGAGGGCTAATTGCTGGCCGTCAAAAAACGTGATTTCGCCGGGCGGTGCGTCGAGTACGGCCTGAAGATGGTGGGCGATTTTTTCGGGATCGTCGGTTTGTCGGGCTTGCTCGAGTTGGGTCATGAGGCTTGCGGATTTGGGTGCGGCTTCTTGGGCAGAAACTGCGTCCATTTCGGCGGCTTTGATGGCGGCGTGTGGCGCGAGCGGGGTGTGTTCGGTGCCGCGGAGTGCGCGGGCGAGTCCGGAGGTTGGGTCGAGCGTTTTTGTGTCGGGTAGAGGGGCGGGGCGTTTGAGCATCGCCTGGAATTTGTTGCGGAATTTTTCGAGATCTGGTGCGGCGCCGGTCGTGGCGTTGGCGTTTGATTCGGGTGTTTTTGAAGTCGTTTTGGGTCGTGGAAGTGCTGGGTTTGCGAGATCGGTGGATTCGCCAAGATCGCTGGCGTGGGTTTCGTCGAAGTCGGCGATAGGATCGACGTTATCGTATTGAGCGAGCATGGCGTCGAGGCGGTTGTCGACGCTGGCGGAATCGTGTTCTTCGATTTGCAGGGCCTGGGCGCGTGCGCGGGCTTCGGCTGCTGCTGCGGCGTCGCCGCGTTCTTCGCTGAGCAGGGCAAGTTTGATGAGTGCGTCGTGCTCTTCGGTGGCGTTGGTGGCGAGTTCGGCGACGCGGATGAGCATGTGTTCGAGGAGTTTTCCGGTGTCCTGGGAGCCGACGGGCGCGCGGGAGTTGGGGCCGTGTTCGGCGACCATTTTTTCGAGCACGCGGCAGGCGCCAAGGAGTGAGGCGCGCTCGGACGGGCGGAGTTGGACGGCTTCAATGTAGGCGCGTGCGGCAGCGGCGGGTTGTTTGAGGTTGGTTTCGAGGATATTGGCGAGTTCGAGGAGGACTTCCCAGCGGACATCGCGGTCGCGCATGCGGACGAGCAGGCTGTTGAGGGCGTCGCGCAGCGTCTCGAAACGGTTGTTTTCGCGCAAAAGTTCGATGAGATACTGGCGCGGTTGTGGGGCGAGTGGATCGACGTCGAGTGCGTTGCGAAGGGATTGTTGGGCGTCGTCGACGAGGCCGAGGCTTGTGTAGAGGCTGGCGAGTTTTTGGTGGAGTTCGACGGTGCGGTCGGGTGAATCGGCGCGGCGTAAGAGGTCGTTGTAGAGTTCGATGAGTTGTTCGGGACGACCGGCCTGGCGGAGGTAATCTTCGAGTTCTGAGAAGGCGTGTTGGTTGGTGGGCACGAGGTCGAGTACGCGGCGCCAGTGGCTGGCGGCGGCGTGAGGGCGTTGGCGGAGCTGGTAGATTTTGGCCAGGCGTGTGTTGGTTTCGACGAGTTCGTTGAGAAGTGCAGAGGTGGGCGAGTTTTGGTCGGGGCGGTTGAAGTTGCCGGGTTCGCTGCCGAGAAAATCCAGTTCGTGAGGGAGCGCGTTGTTTTTGGCGAGCTCGTAGGTTTGTTCGAGCATGGGCAAAAGTTCGGTCCAGTATTCCGTGGCTTCTTCGTGTCGTTCGCGTTCGTCGCAGAGTTCGGCGGCAAATCGCAGGGCGCGCATGCGATCTTGGATGTCTTGTGGGTCGCGGCTGTCGGCTGGGACGAGGCTGAGGGCGCGGCGGCAGCTTAAAAGGGCCTGGGCGGCGTCGCCGAGTTCGGTGTGCCAGAGTTCGGCGACTCTAAACAGGAGGCGGCCGGCCTGGGTGTTGTTTTCGGCGGCTTCGGCGGCGCGGGCGGCAGATCCGAAGGCTTTCAGGGCGCGCAGGGGTTCGCCGCCGAGGACGTAGCTTTCGCCAAGGGTGTTGAGTGCGTCGAGTTCGTTGGGATCGAGGCGGAGTACTTTTTCGAGGTACATGCGCGCTTCGGCAAGGTCGTCGGAGCGGTTCATGAGGTGTTGCGCGAGTGTTAAATAGGTGGTTTTGAGCGTGTCGCGGTCGGTGTAGACGCCGGTGAGGCGTTTGAGGGTTTCTTCGAGGCCGGCGTTTTCGCCGGAGCGTTCGTAGAGTTCGCGGAGTTCTTCGAGAGCGACGAGGTTTCGGGGTGCACTTTTGAGGACTTCGCGCAGGCGTTTGGCGGCGTCTTGTGGGTTGTCTTCGCGTAAAAAGGATGCGGCCGCGAGTTCGGATAAGATCCAGTCGGCGGTTTCGCCGCGGGTGCGGAGTTCGGTGGACAGTTTGTCGAATGCGGCGCTGATTTCTTCGGTTCGGCGGCTGGCGCGCGCTGCTGGGGCGAGCATTGCGGGGCGTGCGTAGAGAGCGTGAAGGTCGCGTGGATCGTGGCTTTCGAGTTCGCGGCAGATCGCTTCGGCTTCGGCCAAGTGGGCGGGTGAAGGGTCGGCGATCAGGCAATCGAGCAAGCGAGAGACGAGTTCGGGGTGCAGGCCGTAGATGTCGCGGTAGCCAGCGAGCATGTTGAGGGCCTGGCGGATCTGGCCGTCGAAAAGTGCCTGGTCGGCGTGCGAGAACAGGTCTTTTGCTTCGTAGGCGGCAAGCGCGCGGGCGCCTTCCAACGTGGCAGCAAGATGGTAGTTGGTGGTTGGTTGGCGTGTTTTTGGAACGGCGTCGTCGTGCGAAACAGCGCGGATTGTGAGGACGCCGGGTCGAATGCGTGCGCTTT
The DNA here is from genome assembly GCA_040394315.1 of Lujinxingia vulgaris. Lineage (GTDB taxonomy): Bacteria > Myxococcota_A > Bradymonadia > Bradymonadales > Bradymonadaceae > JACCWM01. Next base: position 4,365 of record JBEBSM010000070.1, on the reverse strand, counting down.
CGAGCGTAATTGTGGAGAGATTTGGTAATTTCCAGCCGACGCGGGGGAAAATGTGGAGGAAAAGGAGTTTTAGGGGGCGAAAACTCAAAATATCGCCGGCGATGCCGATGGTAAACGAGTGGCCGCGGCCGGGTGCGCGCAGGGTTGGTGTGTTGAGCAGGCTTGTCATCAGCTCAAACGCGAGCAAGCGAGCGGGGTAGGGAAGTGGGCCGTAGGCGCGGTAGTCGTAGAGTGAGAGGTGGATTTCGTCGGCGCGTGCGGGTTCAGGTGGGATGAGTGCGGCGCGAAAACTGATGTGTGTGTTGGCGCCAAAAGCGCGTACGCGCAGGCTGATGTGGGCGGCGTCTTCGAGAAAGCGGATTTGCAGATCTTGGAAACCGTCGAGCTGGGCGGCTGCTTCGGTGAGCAGGTCGCCCAGTCCGACTTCGGAGATTGCAAATTCGACTTCGCGGACAAGACATCGTGTGTGGCGGAAGCGATTCAGGCCGGTTCGAGCGTCGAATGGAAATTTGAGATCGGGAATTTCCATGCGCAACGATTCGAGCGCAATCCAGTCGGATAGACGTTGGCGCTCGGCCCAGAGGTAGCCGCGACCGAACATGAAGTCGAGGCTTAAACCCAGGGGATTGTTGTTGGCGGACGGCGTGACTTCCATGAAACCCTTCAAACAGCAAAGCGTGCGTTACTTCTGAGTTTTTTTAAAAATCGTTGATGCTTTTTACGTATGTTCGGGTGGTTCGCCGAGCAATTCGATGGCGGCGCGTGCTTTTTCGACAGCTTTTTGGTCGCCGCGTGCTTCTTCGAGCGCGGCGATGCTCATCCATGCCATGTATCGGATGGCGTGGGGAGCGTCGGTTTGGTTGGCGACTTTTTTCCAGGTTCTGAGTGCTGCGCCTTCGCGACCGCTGGTTCGTTCACATTCGGCGACCGCGTTTTGAGCGAGCGTGTTGAATGGTGGTTCGGCGGAGCGTGCGGCGGAGCGAAATAATCGGGTGGCCTGGGCGATGTCGCCGGCCTGGAGTGCGTGTAGGGCTTGAAAAAAGACGCTGCGATCGGGTGCAACGGACGGCATATTCTCGTCGACAACCTGACCTGCGACGTCAAGAAGGTGTTCGATTTCCGCGTGTTTTTGCGTCATCTTTTGGCTCCTCTCGAAGTATGTAAATCGGTCATATCATGGTGGCCGACGACATGGCAGAAACACCCGGCCTTTAAGGAGCGGACTATAGGCATAGCGCACTGTAAAGTAAATGTTTAAGTGCGCGATGGCTAGCGTCGAAGAAATGCGGTCAGCAGTGGGCCAAGATCGACGTCTTCGGCGGCGGGAAGCTGAGCGTTTTCAGCGTGTTGTGGCAGGTACACCTGGAGGGCGAACTGTACGATATCTTTGACCATCGTATCGGGGCTGCGCGGATATCTGGCTTGGATGCGTTCGGAAAGCGCCTGGGTATAGGCGTTGTCGGCTGTTTTTGCCGGTTTTATGGCTTTGGAAGGCGGAGCAGAAACAGCAACAGGCTTTGTGGCAGCGTCTGGTCGTGGCTTTTCGGCGGCTTTGGGCGTTGGCGTTTCGTAGAAACGATAATTTCGCGATGTATCGCGTCGTGTGGCGCGCTGTGGCGTGGGTCGGGGTGGTTCGGGCGTTGTCAGAATTGTGGGTTTGGGGCTTGTGGTGGATGTGACTTCGGGCGCGGGTTCTTTTAAGTCTGGGGGTAATTCGATGTCATATTTTTCGCAGGCGGCGCGCAATGCGGCAACTTCAACGAGGATTCCTTCGCGGCGTAGTGTTTTGTGTCTGGTGGTCATGACAACGGCGCGGCGCGAGGACAGGCGAGATGCCATGCGGGTTACGCGGCTGTCGCCGGCGGGTAAAAATACCAGGTGATCGATGTGCAGACACTGCAAACAGGTCGGATACCAGCGGTTTGCGCTTTGCACCATCGAGGCCAAATCTCGGCGCTGTTTTTTGAGTGGCGTTTTGCACATCGCACAGAACTGGTTTTTGCGCAGGCGCCAGACGACCAGATCGTCTTCAAGCCAGGGGCCGTCATCTGGGAAGGCGGTATTTTTGGGGGATCGTTTTTTCATCGATTTGCGGATGTCGTCTAAAATGAATTCATGAGGAACGAAAATCGTGCGCGATAAAATATTTCGTGGAGAATCGCTTTCGTGTCACTTCGAAATTGAATTTCGGGTTGTATAAACACGTATATAGATTATCCAGTATCCGAATTCTTTGTTATTCAATCAGTAGTTTTTATAATTGTCCAAAGCCAGTGAGAATCCAAGATGCGAAATTTCATTTATCTGTTTTCGGTAGTGTTTTTGTTGGTGAGTTTGTCGGGCTGTGCGTCGATGCGGAAAAATAACGCGCGTGAGGCGTATATTAATCGTGCAGTAGCCGGCTATGTTTATACGCAGTCGATGGACTCTGTGTTCCCGGAATCACGAAAAATTTTGTTTGAGCATGGATTTCAAACGCGTGATTCGGACGGCAAAACGCTTGAAACGGAATGGGGACATGATGGGGTCAATGAGGTTCGTTATCTGGTGGTTGTGCAGGCGGTGAATGGCGGTAACCAGGTTCAGTTTATGAAAAACGTGTTGTCTGCGGAAGCGAGTCGTCCAACGGTATCGCGTGATCTGGATATGGAGTGGATTTTGATCGATCGTTTGGATCGTGAATTTACGCGTCAGATTCAGGCGGAAGCTGACCAGGTTGCAGCGCGAACAAACTGAGGCACTACGGTTGCAGTTTGGGCCGATGAGTGATTGATTAAAGGCTGCTTACGAATTGTTTTGAAGAAGATTTTTGGATCGCTACGAAGCATTGGTAATGGAGCCTTTTTTGACAAGCGCTGAAGAACAACAATTACGTGTGGCCCGCGCATCGCTGGTAATGGAGTCGAGGGGGGGGGGGGGGGGGGGCCCCCCCCCCAAAAAAAAAAATAAAATAAGGCGGCCCCGCGGCCACCCCCAAAAACAATCGAAACAAAAACCACATTAACGTGTGGCCCGCGCATCGCTGGTAATGGAGTCGATGCGGCTGGGTGTGGTCCCAGCCGCAGACTTGAGCGAATATACGGTCGGCCGCGACGCGGAAACCGCGCAAATTCATGCAGATCTCGACAAAGTAGAGCGTGAGGGTGGTGCGGTTCGCGCGTTTTTGGCGGATTATGGCGTTGGAAAAACGCACATGCTGGAACATTTGCAGCATGTGGCGGCGTCGCGTGGGTTTTTGACAGCGCGCGTGGTGTTGGATGCGCGTGAAGCGGCGCCGAGTCATCCGCAGCGCGTTTATCGCCAGCTTGTGCGCTCGTTGCGCTATCCGGAGCGGCCGTATGATGAGGGCGCGGGATTGCGGCCGTTGTTGGAAGCGGCAGTAAAAAGCGATGCGGCGCGCGAGGATTTTGAGATTGGGGCAAAACCGGGCGGGCGGGAGCTGCGTGAGCGTTTGGGCGACGGGATGCACCTGTATTTGACGCCGGCGCTGACGTATTTCTCGGAATTAACGAGTGAAGAGCGGCCGGAAGAAGGGCGTGAGGACGATGCGGATGCGCTGCGGCAGATGATCGACTGGTTGGAAGGGCATCCGACGGTTTCGAACGTGGAAATCGACAGCCTTTTGGCGAGTCGTGTGCGTGGGCATCATCGAATTTATAGTCTGAAGGATTATCGGCCGTGGGCACGAATCTACGGCTATCTGATCAGCGGAATTGCGCGGCTTGCGCGCCAGGTCGGGTACAGCGGACTGGTGGTTTTGCTCGACGAGGCGGAGTTTTATGCGTTGTTGTCGTCGGAAAACCGTGACTATGCGCGCTATCTTTTCAAAGCGTTGAGTTGTGCAGCGGTTGGAAGCGAGGCGGTGCCTTTCGAAGCCGAAGAACTTGAGCGTGGGGGGTATGGAATCTTGCAGGAATTGCCTGTACGACACAGTGATCACTCGTCGTTGTATACGGTTTTCGCGATGACTCCGAACGAAACGGGCATCGAAATCCTCGAAAATGCGGTTCCTGCCGGCTCGATTACGGAGTTGAGCGCGTTCAGCGTGGAGCAATACAAGGAACTTGTGCAACGCGTGTGCGGATTTTATAGCGACGCGAGCGTTTCGTGGGATTTTCCGGCGAAATTACTCGACCCGCTGACGCGTGTGGTCGTCGGTCTTGTGCAAACTGGGAATTTGCACAATCCGCGGCAGGCGATGAAATTCGTGGTCGAGTTTATGGACATCGTGCGTCATGAGCCTGGCGAAGTGGGAGCGGTTGTGCGGGGTTTGCAAGAACGTCTGGGGTGAGTGTGTGGCCGGGCGGTTGTGGTGAATTGTGGGGCGAGCAAGTGGGGGAAACTAGGGGCCGGGTGACCCTCACA
>JBEBSM010000069.1:0-12879 GCA_040394315.1 Lujinxingia vulgaris | reverse complement strand
GCTGATGACGATTGTGCTGGATCTGATATGAGGCGCATAAATAAAGGACGAAACGAACTAGTTAACGGCTATAGGGCTCTGCCCTTGGGTGTGACGTTGCAAACAACCCAACCCCTCTTACCTAAAAAAACTGCCCCCCACCCATACTGAGCGCCGGCCCATCACCACCATAAATATTGAAGGCATACCCAATACGCGCCACAAACCCGTGGAACTTCGGAGACATCACCCGCAAACCCACCCCAACACTAGCCCCCGACAAACCCCACATCTCAAACGCGTAATCCGAAACACCCAGCGCATCCAAAAACACCACGTGTTGCACAGCCACCCAGCGCGTATCGACCGACGGAATGCGATATTCCAGGTTCGCAAGCCAGAAAAAAGACCCGCGAAACCGCTGGCTCGCAAAGCCTCGGACCGCGTCCAGACCGCCCAAATAATACTTCTGATAATTCTGCGTCTGCGTGCTAAACCCCAAATTCAGACGTAATCCAATCGTGCTATTCAGCCACAGCGTCGCAAAACGCAGGAAACTAACATCCACGTTAAAGCCCGGCGAAGTAAGCTGCGGCATATCGATCGTCTGCACCCACTGCACCAGAAACTGCCCGCCATCGATGCGATAATTATCAAAATCCAGCCGTCCCCACCGCGAGGCCAACGCCAGCACCACGCCACTTTGCGTTTTCGGCAACCCGCCATTGGCCTCTTGTTGCAGACGGTATTCTTCCGGAATCAATTGATACGAAAACGACTCGGACTTGACCTCCACCTTCGCGCTGGTGCGCCACCACCAGCGCCATTCTTTTTCAAGTCCCAGCCGCGCGTAGCTACGCGTCAACAAAAAGCTGCCGTCCACCGCACCGTCGGATTCATAAAACGTCAACTGGCGATTGATCAGCCCGACGTCCGTGGAAAGCGAAAGTCGCTGGTTCAAAAAGCGTGGATCACCAAACCACACGAGAAACGAGTTCGCCGGACCGGTCCGCGAATATTGCCCGCCCAACTGCAAATAACTTCCAAAAAGATTTGCATCCGACGCGCCCACCATCAAATGCGTTACACCGCCACCCACACCGATGCGACCGGCCGGCAGCAATGTCCAGCGCTCATCGACCGCTATCCGTAACTGATACAGTTTCGCATTGCGTTCCGCAGACTTATCCGTTTCTGATTCGACAAGATCGTACGCAACCGTTCGAAACAACCCGGTATTTTTCAGCCTCTGAATACTCTCGTCAATTTCCAACTGATCGGTAAGCGAACCCACTGCAAACAACAATTCGCGCTCAATAACCTCCGGAGAGGTTCGCGTAGCCCCTTCGATGAGAATCGAGTTCACGAGAAAACACGGGCAAACAAGGCCAGTTTCCAGTGCTAACGGTTCTGATTCCTGCGCGGAAACCAACGGAATTGTCCAGAACCCCAGGACCGCAACAAGCAATACGATGAGAGCTTTCATTCACTTTCGAAATTTTCTTCAAACTCGTAGCCGGCAACTTTTCGAATAAGATTGCGACGACTCACGCCCAGTTCGCGCGCGGCTTTTGACTTGTTACCGCCCGCTTTCCGCAGACCTTCCTCGATCATTCGTCGTTCCAGATACTCCACCGCCTCCGGCAAATTCATGCCTTCGATGGCAGGCCAGACGATCGGTTCCGACGCAACGCGACCACTGATCCGGGAACTCAACAAATCGGCGCCGATCACCTTTTCATCGCCCGCCATAATGACCATCCGCTCGATTTCGTTTTCCAACTCACGAACATTACCCGGCCAACTATAACGCTGCATACGCGTCAGGCACTCCGGACTCAAAACGCGCATCGTGCGTCCCAGTTTGTGCGCGGATTTACTGACAAACGTATTGGCCAACAGCGGAATATCGTCCGCACGCTCACGCAACGCCGGCACATTCAACGAAATGACCTTGATGCGATAATACAGGTCTTCGCGAAACCTTCCTTCCTTGACCATTTTTCTCAAATTACGATTCGTTGCGCACAAAACACGCACATCGACCTTGCGCAACTGACTGTCACCAACGCGCAAAAACGCGCCTTCCTGCAAAACGCGCAGCAGTTTCACCTGCAGGCCAAGGTCCATGTCGCCGATTTCATCGAGCAAAAGCGTGCCGCCGTGCGCTGCTTCAAACAAACCCGTGCGGTCTTTATGCGCGCCCGAAAACGCACCACGTACGTGCCCGAACAGCTCGCTCGCGATCAACTCACCTGGAATCGCAGCACAGTTCACCGCGATATACGGCGCATCCGCACGATGGCTGCTTTGATGAATTGCGCGCGCAACCAGCTCCTTTCCCGTCCCGTTTTCACCCTCAATCAGCACCGTGGAATTGCTACGCGCAACGCGAGAAATCATGTGGAACATGCGCTTCATGCTCGGACTTGCACCCAGCATATCGCCCAAATTCGTCTTCTCGCCTGCGTCCGACTCACTAACGACTTCCCGATTTGCCCCGACAGACTCCACAATCTCCTGCACCATACCGGCACCCAGAATCTGAACGCACCGACGCTCCTCCAGGCTCAACTGCAAAATCCCCGCGTCGTCTCGTTCCCCAAAACTATCCGCCAGCTCTTGCGGCACATATTTGCGAATCTGATGCGTTGCAGCCACCACGTTCTCAGCCGGAACAAACCCCGCAATATAGATCCCCATTTCAATTTCCTGTTCCACGATGACCGGCAACAACATGGTAGAAAAACCCACGTCCATCGTCTCTGCCATGGCCGATGCACCCGTGCCCGCACTGACCAATCGCTTCGCCCACTGCATCGCATACTGACGCAGCGTAACCGGACGACCATCCACTTCCCACACCAGAACGCCTGATATCATGTGATCAAATAACGACTTGCTTTGACCCACATCGACACGCGTTAACGCCACCGAACCGCCCGCCGCATGCACAAATCCGCAATGCAGTCCGTATTCATCCCATAGCATTGCCGCCAAACGCTGCAGGGCCGGATTAAGCGCTAATTCATTCAGATTTATCATCGTACGTCCTGATCGTTTCGTCCGCTTACAAATTCAATACAGATTGACTCCACCGAGGATCACCGCTGAAGCTCGCGCCGCGAATCCTATCACCGCATCAAGTTCTCTCACAACGACCGAACGCGACCGAAATCGCGTAACCGACGCCAAAACCCTACTTTTGCACACCATAAACGTGACACGGACCGCATCTGCAGGCTATACAAATACGTGATGATTCAAAATCCAATGCAATTCCTTGTACGGAGGCTGTAAAATGGCATCAAATCCAACAATTGCTCATCCACCGATCAAAAAAGGCTGCAGCAGCGTCGTCGTCTTCATGATCGCTATATTTTGCCTGGTCGTAGGTTTTATCGCCGGCGTCGGCGTTTTGTACGGATACCTTAGCTATAATTCCAACGCGCTGGCAACATTAGGCCTGGAGTCCTCCACCCCGACACCCGCTCCCGCCGTAGCCCAGCCAACCGCCCAGCCCGATTCTGCAGCCGCCCCAGAAGTCTACGCGCTCGTCTACCCCATCGAAGAAACGCTGCGTATCGAAGGAAAAATCGATCCGACAACCGTTCGCAACCGCGTCACCACCCAGCGCTTCAAGTTCCAGGAATGTTACAAAGACGAAATCCAACGCAGCCCCAACCTCAAGGGCGAAATCGCTCTGCAATTCACGGTTTCCAACTCCAGCGGAACCATCATCGCAGCCGTCTCTCGCCAAAACACCACCGGCAGCGACGCACTCGCCAGATGCCTGATCAACGACATCAAGTCCTGGAAATTCGCATCCATCCCCGGCGGAGAACTCTCGGTCGTCAAATTCGACACCCTCTTCTTACCAATCTCCAGCGTCCGCCCACCCGAATAACCCGACCAATATCTGATCCCAAAACACACGCTATTTTGCCCCAAGCAAACGGGCCACTTCCCAAAAGAAGTGGCCCATATTTTTTGCGTATCCAAATTGAACAAGCCCCGGGCGCACACCCAGAATCACCAACAGCCATGCGCCCCTCGAGCACCCGCACCCTAGATCACCCCACCACATTTCCACTTTTTGAAACGCCGTTTTTTTACCCCTTTCCACCACGGCGAAGTGATCGTCGATTTAGAACCACCGCCTCATTTCCCACCCTTCAAATACCGATTGACCGCTTTGTTGTGTTCACCAAAAGTCCGCGTAAAATGATGCCGCGCCGTCCCATCACGCCGCGCCACAAAAAACAAATACTCAAGTGCTTCCGGCGCATTACTCGGTGCAAGCGCTGCCTCAAGACTGGCGCGCCCGGGATTCGCAATCGGTCCCGGTGGCAATCCCGCAATCACGTACGTCGAATATCGATTCAACGCATCGCGACAATACCGCGGATGCGGAATCTCTCGATACGTCTCCTCGCCGTACACACACGTCGGATCGGTCTGAAGCCGCATCTTCTTGGTAAGACGATTCAAAAACACTCGCGAAACCAACGAACGCTCGTCGTTTACGCTGGTTTCACGCTCCACCAGACTGGCAAGAATAATCACTTCGTGTTCGCTAAAACCGAACCCCTGCGCCAACGCCTCCAGATTGTCCGCATGACGACTTTTTATGTCCGCCCACACCGCAACCCACTGCGCATGCATCCTTTCCACAATCGCTCGCGCACTGGTTCCCTGCCGAAAACGATAGCTGTCGGGAAACAAATACCCCTCAAAACTATCGGCATTGATCTCGGCCGCCGACAACAACGCCTGGTCACGCGCAGCCCGCAGAAAATCCTCACGACTCGCCAGACCCAACTGCTCGACGCGGTCCGCGATATGAAAAATCGTGAAGCCCTCCGGCACGCTCAACAAAATCTCTTCCGCCATGCCTCCGCGACGCAACACAACTTCCAGATCTTCAAGCTGCATCGGACCGCTTAGCTGAAAAGTTCCCGCCCGAACAGCCTGCGGCAAACCGCGTTTTTTACCCCAATAATCAAAATACTTGCCGCGTTTCACGAGCTGCGCTTCTTCCAAAATATCCACGACCTGCGGCCACGAAGTATTGCTCGGAATCACCAGCGTCCGGCTCTCGCCCTCGCGCAAAACCGGCATCTTCACGTAAGCAGAATAGTGAAAATACACGCCCCCCAGCGCAATGACGCCTATCAGACACGCGCCTGCAAAAAACGCCAGCGCCACACGCCACGGCTCCCCGATGAATTGCCTATGTGTTTTGTTTACCATGCTCTTCACGCTCCGCACGGATGCGCAGCCCGTCCAAAAAGCCCTGGAGAATATGCGCTGCCGCAATCTGGTCGACGGTTTCCTTTCGCTTCGCACGCGAAATGTCACTGCTAATCAGCAACGCTTCGGCCGCACTCGTCGTCAATCGCTCGTCCCAACGATGCAGCTCAACGGATAATTTAAGCTCCGATAGCGCACGCTCCAACTGAACCTCAAACGCTGCAACAACCTTGGTCGCACGCCCTTCCCGACCGCTCATCTCCATCGGCCAGCCAAGAACAACGCCCACAGCTTCGTATTCAGCCACGATCGCTGCAATCCGCCGCGTCGCCTGCTTCACGTTTCGACCATCCACCGTCTCAAACGGCAACGCCATCGACCCAAAAGGATCAGAAACCGCGACGCCCACCCGCCGCGATCCCACATCTACGCCAATATACCGTGGTTTCACGCTTTCGGCTCGATTTTAGTCATCCCGTACATATACGGACGCAACGCTTCTGGAATCGTCACCGAACCATCCTCATTTTGATAATGCTCAAGAATCGGAATCAAAATCCGCGGACTCGCTGCCAGCGTGTTGTTAAGCGTGTAGCAATGCTTAATCTGACCATCCGCATCCCGGTAACGAATCCCGGAGCGACGCGCCTGATAATCATACAAACTCGAGCACGAATGCGTTTCCGAATACGACTGACGGCTTGGCATCCACGTCTCAAGCTCATGCTTGAGAACCTGCCCCAGACCGATTTCACCCGTGCACGCAAGCGATACACGATGCGGCAACTCCAGCATCTGCATCAAACGCTCCGAGTTCCCCAGAAGCTGCATGTGCAACGCAAGCGACTTCTCCGGATCTGCCTCACAAATCGCAACCTGCTCCACCTTCGTGAACTGATGCACACGGTACACACCGCGCGTATCCTTACCGGCACTGCCCGCCTCACGACGAAAACACGACGAATAACCTGCGAATTTCTTCGGCAGATCTTTCAAATCCATGATTTCATCGCGATTCATGCTCACCAACATTACCTCGCTGGTGCCCACAAGATACTTATCCTCGCGCTCCAGATGATACGTGTCTTCCTGGCCGTAGGGAAAAAAGCCCGAGCCAATCATCGCCGTTTCGTTGACCATGGTTGGTCCCAAAATCAGCTCAAATCCCTTCTCGACCATAATATCCATGCCCAGACGCATGACTGCCATTTCCAGCAAGGCACCCGCGCCGCGCAACAGATAACTACGTGCGCCCGCAAACTTTATCGCGCGCTCTTTATCCAAAATCCCCAGCATCTCACCGAGTTCTTCATGATCCCGAATCCGGAAATCAAACTCACGCGGCGTTCCCCACGTGCGCAAAACCTCGTTGTCCTCATCCGTCACACCAATCGGAACCTGCGGCAGCGGAATGCTCGGAACCATCAACAACAGCTTATCAAACGCCGACTGCGTTTCATTGAGCGCCGCCTCCAGATCCACAAGCTCATCTTTGACCTGCTTGCCTTCCTCGATCAGGACTTTCTTCTCATCCGCTGAAGCCTTCGGAATCGCGACCGCCACCTCGTTTCGACGCGCGCGACGCTCTTCGGTGCGCTTCAACAAATCACGACGGCGCCCGTCCAGATCCATCAAACCGTCGATATCAACATCAAACCGCTTGTTCTTAGCCGCTTCTTTAACAGCCTCAACATTATCCCGAATAAACTTGATATCCAGCATCGCTATATTCTCCCGTAAACTCTGTCTTCTTCACTAAATTCGAGCAAAACCTGTGTCTGTAGTGCGTCTAGCACGCAGCCCTACTTCCTAACAATCCACAATCACATTCGTAACCGCTCACCCCCCACAAACCAAAAATCATCAACCCGACAAATCATGATTTTCTACCCTACCAGACGCCCAATGCGGTCCGAGCTGCCCGTTGAGTAGAAAAATCCTCGCGCCAGGCGGTCCGGACCGCCACCAATTTACTTTTTTTCAGTTTTCCAACGGTCAGCGCCTCCAAAATTCATTTCAAAAACAAATTTTCAGAGGCCACGTTCCCCAAAATTTACTTTTTTCCACGCTTTTGACCTACGCCACCCTCAAAATTTCATTTTATTTCACCAATTGGGCCTGAGCCACCGCCCAAAATTTGTTCTAGCGCACAAAAACACGCCACCGGACCGCCCCGAAACTGCACCGGCGTACTGCCAGGGCCTGAGCCACCGCTAAACTTTACCTTTTTTCTTCACCGCAACCCGCGCCTTCGCCTTTCCTTCAGCTTTTTCTTCGCGATCTTCGCGCGATGCTTTTGGTTTTGTCCTGCTATTCGCACACACAAAACCGTCCCTCACAATCCATAACACACCACCAGATGATTATCGTTTCAATCCATGCTAGCTTTTCTAACTTCGCTTCGATTACAACGAGTTTTACCCTTCGAAACACCAGTTTTCATTTCCTATAAAACCACTGTCTATCTGGAGGCTTCATGCGTTATTTTGGCCGCTATTGCCTGATTTTATGTATTCTATTGTCCGCCTGCTCCGATGATCCCGAAGACAAAACCCCAAAAACCGATACCGGAACCGTGGCCGACATTGGTCATGACACCACCGAACAAACCGACACGCAGACCGGCACCGATACGCTGGAACCGACCGACACGCCCACCATCGGCGACACCGAAAACGACATCGACGAACCACAAGACACCACACCCGACGCCGGCGACGATACCAGCCCGGATGTACCCGTAATCCCCGACACCTGCCCGGCCGACACCATCGACGTCAACGGCGACGCCAGCCGATGCCTTGCACAAATACAAATCGCAACCGGAACAAATAGCACCTGCGCCATCACTGCCGAAGGAACCCTTTATTGCTGGGGATTCAATTTCGACAATCCAGCCGCACCACACCTGACCGCGCAGCAAGTCGGAACCGCTGACGGCTGGCAAAGCATCGCGGTCGGCGAAAACCACATCTGCGGCGTTCAATCCGGCGAACTTTATTGCTGGGGCGCTAACATCCAGGGACAGCTCGGTAGCGGAAGCAAGGGTCCAGACATCACCAAAGTCCCAACGCGCGTCGGCACCGCCGATAACTGGGCACTGGTTTCGGCCGGCAGCAAATTCACCTGCGCCCTGCAAGCCGGCGAACTCTTTTGCTGGGGCAACAACTCCAACGGACAACTCGGAAACGGTTCCACCGATGAGCTGTTAGTACCCACGCAAATCGGCACCGACGACGCCTGGACACACATCAGCGCCGGACTCGACCACACCTGCGCAATCCAATCCGGCGAGCTATTTTGCTGGGGCCACAAAAACTTCGGAAAACTCGGAACCGGCGACGATGAAGCCAAACTCGTCCCCACCCGCGTCGGCACCGAAAACACCTGGACCGACGTCAGCGCCGGATCAGAACACACCTGCGGCACGCAGGCCGGCAAACTCTTTTGCTGGGGCTACAACATCAGCGGCCAGCTCGGAATCGCGGGCACAACCTCCGAAAAATCGCCACGACTTGTCGACGACGGTCCCTTCTGGAAATCCGTCGCAACCGGCGCCGCACATTCCTGCGCCGTCAACACCATGGGCCAGACTTTTTGCTGGGGCCTCAACACCAACGGCCAGGTCGGCGATGGAACCACAGCCAACGTCTCAACACCCAAAGTCATCAGTTTATACGAAGACTTCGCGGCCATCACAGCCGCCAAAAACCACACCTGCGCAATTCGCAACAATCCGCTCGATCCGAACGACACACAATTCCTTTGCTGGGGTGAGAACACCGGCGGCGTTCTCGGAAACGCGGCTGCACAAAACAAGCAAACCGCACCCACGCCTGTAGACCCCGCCTTCACCTGGGCTAGCTTTTTTGCTGGGGTAGTAATGTGAACGGACGACTCGGCACCGTTAAAGCCAACTTTGTACCCGCCGAAACACCGACCCGCATCGGCACCGAAAACGACTGGGCCACCATCAGCGCTGGCCACCAACACACCTGCGGCGTGCGCACAGGCCAACTTTATTGCTGGGGCGCACATCACAATGGCGGACTCGGTATCGAAGGTGTGACCAGCGCACAACGCACACCCACCCGCGTTGGCACCGAAAACGACTGGACCACCGCCACCGCAAACTACTTCAACGGCTGCGGCATCCGCGCAGGCCAACTGCATTGCTGGGGATTTAACGTCGGTGGAGTGCTTGGAATCGGAAGTACTGCGGAGCAAAAAACACCCGTCCGCGTCGGCACCGAAACAGACTGGCAAGCCGTCAGCATGGGCCGCTGGCATACCTGCGGAATCCGCGCAGGACAGCTATTTTGCTGGGGCAACGGCAGCTCCGGCGGCGGCCTTGGCGACGGAACCACCAACAATTCAGACGTTCCCAAACGCGTCGGAACCGAAAGCGATTGGACTGGCGTGACCATCGCCACCTCACGCACCTGCGCCACCCGCAACGACGAAACCTATTGCTGGGGCTCCGCACCGATTGGCGATGGAACCAACGCCGTCCAACGCACACCCACCAGGGTCAGCGGCACCAAAACCGCCACCGATGTCAGCGTCGGCACCAACCACACCTGCGCCATCTGGGACGGCGAACTCTTTTGCTGGGGCAAAAACGATTTTTATCAGCTCGGCACGACCACTGTTACCCAGACCGACGCACCGATCCAGATCGGCGCACACAACGACTGGACCCAACTCGCTTCCGGCCCCAACCACACCTGCGGACTGCGCGCCGGCAGCAACCTCTTTTGCTGGGGCGACAACATCAACGGCCAGCTCGGAATCCCCAAACCCCTCACTCCACAACCCGTCGTTGGTTTTTAATTTTTAACGCCTGACAGACCATCAATTCCCCCCAGATACCCAAAAGGGCGCCACGCAAACCGCGGCGCCCTTTTCTGTTTTCAACGCTACGTCAAGATGTGTAGCATCACGATCCGTGATACGCTCCTGCTCAGCACCAACCCGACAATTTTCACGCTCAACACTCATTTCAATATACAATTTACACTGTTTTCATGGACTCCAAATGCGACACGCGAACCGTTACGGCCTGCTACTATTTTGCTTCGTTTTTACCGCCTGCTCCAGCGATCCAGGCGACACAAATAGCAACATCCCCGGCACGGACACCGAAATTGTCGCAGACGCCGACATCCACACCGACGCGCCTACCAACCCGGATGACGACGCCACCAACCTGGCCGACACAAACGACTTCCAGGACACCAATCCACCAGACGACGCGACTTCAGAAAATACCGACGCCACTTCAGAAGACGACACTTCCGACACCCCCGCACAACCCGACACCTGCCCACCGCACGCCACCGACATAAACGGCGACGCAACCGAGTGCGTTTTCCAACAAAAAATCACGACCGGCTCCCAGAACTCGTGCGCCATCACCACCGACGGCAAACTCCACTGCTGGGGCCACAATTTCGACAACCCCAACCTCCCCATGCTCACCGCCCACGCCATCACCAACCACGCCGACTGGCACAACATCGCCGCCGGCCAAAACCACATCTGCGCAGCCCGCAACAACCAACTCTATTGCTGGGGCGAAAACGACAGCGGACAACTCGGCAACACCAACAACCTCCCCGAAACCCAACCCACCCCCATCCAAAACATCGGCAACTGGACCCACATCACCGCCGGCCACGAATTCACCTGCGCCCTCCAGGACGGAAAACTCTATTGCTGGGGCAAAAATACCGATGGCCAACTCGGAATCAACGCCGTCAGCGACCGCAATTCTCCCGTCCCCGTCGGCAGCAACAATACCTGGTCCCACGTCAGCGCCGGCCAGAACCACACCTGCGCAATCCAGGCCGGAAAACTCTATTGCTGGGGCGACGGAACCCTCGGAAAACTCGGAACCGGCAACGAAACAACGCTGCGCATTCCTCAACAAATCGGCACCGAAAACAACTGGACCGACGTCAGCGCCGGCCAAAACCACACCTGCGCCATCCAGAACCAAAAACTCTATTGCTGGGGCAGCAACGATCTCAACCGACTCGGCGTCGACGACACCTCCTCCGAAAACACCCCCAGACTCATCAACGAAATTCACAACTGGAAATCCGTAACCACAGGTTATGCACACTCCTGCGCCCTCACCGACCTGAACGAACTTTTTTGCTGGGGCAGCAACGCCAACAACCAACTCGGCACCGGCACCGCCAACAACCAAAAAATCCCGCGCAGGATCACCACCGACACCGACTGGCAAGCCGTCACCGCCGCCCAAAACCACACCTGCGCCATGCGCAACAGCCAGTTTTATTGCTGGGGCCAGAATACCTTCGGACAGCTCGGCAATGAATCCATCGAAAACAAACAAACCACACCCACCCGCGTCACCACGCCCGACAACAGTGAAAATGACTGGACCACCATCGCCACCAACGAAGGCCACACCTGCGCCATCCGTTCCGGCGAACTCTTTTGCTGGGGCCAAAACGTAAACGGACGCCTCGGCACCGGCGAACCCAACAACTTCCACGCCGAAACACCCCGAAAAATCGGCACCCACAACGACTGGACCCACGTCAGCACCGGCCTCCAACACACCTGCGCCATCCGCACCGGACAACTCCACTGCTGGGGCGCACCCAACACCGGCGCGCTCGGCATCGCCGGCGCAACCGAAGCACTCCGCACACCCACCCGCGTCGGATCCAACAACGGCTGGACCGCACTCGCCACCCAACACTACAACGGCTGCGGCATCCGCGCAGGCGCCCTTTATTGCTGGGGATTCAACGCCAACGGACAGCTCGGCACCGGCAACACCACCCAACAAGACACACCCACACAGATCACCAACCACACCGACTGGACCGCCATAAGCATGGGCCGCTGGCACTCCAGCGGAATCCGATCAGGCCAACTCTTTTGCTGGGGCGACGCCCGCGCCGGCGGCCTCGGCGACACAACCACCAACTCCTCCACATCCCTAATCCGCGTCGGCACCGACACCGACTGGACCTCCGTAACCATCGCCGGCGGCGGCGCCCGCACCTGCGCCAACCGCCAGAACACAACCTATTGCTGGGGAAACCCACCCATCGGCGACAACGCCCCGATCACAATCCCCAAACGATCACCCCAGAAAATCAGCCCCGACAACGTCGCCACCGCCGAAGCCGCCGGCCTCTTCCACACCTGCACCATCTGGAGCGGCCACCTCACATGCTTTGGCAAAAACAATTCTTACCAGCTCGGTACCACCACCATCACCAACACCGACGCCCCACTCCAGATCGGCACACACGACGACTGGACAACACTCACCGCCCACACAAACCACACCTGCGGCCTGCGCACCGGCCAACTCTATTGCTGGGGCGACAACACCTACAACCAACTCGGCATCCTCCCAGCCCTCACACCACAACCCGTCACCGGCCTCTAACCAGCACCAATCCCAACCCGACCATCTCCCCAACCCCTGCCGGCGAGGATTGAGCAGGGAGAGCAAGGCGCAGCACCCCAGGGATAGGCAGATCCTGGCCATCCCGGGTGCTGCAACGCATCTATCGGCGAGGATTGAGCGCGAAACCAAACGCCCCCAACCCCTGCCGGCGAGGATTGAGCAGGGAGAGCAAGGCGCAGCACCCCAGG
>JBEBSM010000068.1:0-12890 GCA_040394315.1 Lujinxingia vulgaris | reverse complement strand
GCGTTGCTCCAAAAAGTTGTCGGCGCTGAACTTTGGCGCTTCTTGCTCATTTTGAAGACTAGGCGCCGCAGTTTGCTGCGTTGCCTCTTCGACTTTTACAGCCTTCTCTTCTTTTTCCTTCTCTTCTTCTTGAGAGTACCCGATTGTGGGCGAGGCCAAAATTGCGGCAGCTACTAGCCAGCGCGTCAATAGGACAGAATTGCGGCGTACGAACGCCTGAGGAAAGCGCATCATCATGAAGCTCCTGGTCGGGGCATCGAGGTCATCACAGGTAGGACGGTCGACTTCGCATCTGCCGTCGAGAAACGACGGCAGACGCTTTACTGCTTGCTTTTGAGTTCGTCGCATTTAGCGTCTGCACTCAGAATTGATACTGAACACGTAAAAACCAAGCTCGTCGCGCCAGTACTCGCCATCAAAGGTCCAGTACAGTTGCTCATCGCTCAAGTTCAGTTTCGGATCACTTTTGGTCTGGGCATCGAGCATCATTCCGGCACGAATATCTGCCTCGATTTCACCGCGCTCAGCACGGGCAACCTCAAACAGAATTCGTTTTTGCTGCATCACCAGATCTTCTAGCTCGCGCACAACGCGTTCCAAACGCTGCTGGGTCAACTCGCCAGCGCCCGTCACCGCAAAACTGTTTGCAACGCTTGATTCTTGAATCAGCTCGTCGCCCAGTTTGCTGGATTTCCAGGAATCCGGCAGTTTGGCCATTTTCTTGGTTTCTTCGGCGATCGTATTGACCAGCTCAAATCGCTGACGAACCTGCTCGTCATCAACTGCGGTGGCCAAAATCTTACCGAGACTCTTTTCGGAATCATCCTTACCGGCACGCAGTTTCTTGGCCCATTCATACATCTGAGCGGGATCTTCGTTTTTCTGCATAACCGTTGCGATCTCGTTTTTCAGACCGTCGTAGGTATATTCGTAGTCTTCCAACACGTTGCGGACGCGGTCGTATTTGCAGTTATAGAAGTAAATAACTGCCGACAAAACCGGACCTTCCGGAAAATACGCATCACGGAAGAATGGCGCATTTACCGTATGCAGATTTCCAAGCGCCTGGTTGTACTCGTCGACCTGGAACGATGCCCAGCTCGACTCAAACAACGCCTGCAACCACATCGGGGAAGTACGCGTCAAACGTGAGTAATAGCGCAGGCTCGTATCAAACGAACCCGTCGAATAAAATACGCGCGCCATACCCAGGTTGGTCAGATCAAGAAGCCTGCGCTCCGCTCCGGTCAACTTGCCGTTGGCATCATTACGCTGACTCAAATAACGCAAAACGTCGCGAAACGCGTCGACTGCAGGTTTTGCATCGTAGTTCGCAACGTGCGTAATGCCGCTCAAATAACGCGCATTCGCATAATACTCGCTCTTCGACGTCACCATGTTGAGCATCGCCAGCGCCTGGTCGATTTCCAACGTATTGTAGAAATAACGCCCTACCAGATACGCATAACGATCCCGGTACTGCTCTGGAACATCATTGGGAAAACGACTCGCGTAGCTCGCAAGACGCTCATTCAACAGCGCATCGCCGGAAATCACGTCCGTCAAAAGCAGCAGACCGCGCAGCGCACCCGCATAAAACGGGTGAAAATCGCCCTGATCTACGATGCGGCCAAAATACGCCAGCGAACCCTGATACAACTCCATGCGAAACAACGTCTTCGCAAGTTCGTACTCAGCTTCCGGGAAATACGCCTCGGCTCCCATTGTGTCATCGCCCAACACGCCGTGGAAAACCAGGCTTGCTTCCGCATATTTCTTTTGCTCGTAAAGCTTCTTGCCTTCTTCGATCAGTTCCGCCAGATGAGCGATCTCGCTAATAGCCTCAACCTCATCGGCTCCAAAACTCATATCGTCATCGGCAAAAGCAGCCGTAGGTGCGCCGACGAGGGTACCCGTCAAAAACATGACGGTAGCAAAACGCTTGAACATATAGATCGCTCCAGATTGATAGTCACTCAGGGCCGTTATGCGCATAATAACGCTACGCTCCCACATTTTACGTTTGAATCACTTACCGACGTTCGACTTCTCTACACAATGCTTCACGCCCGTTTGAAAAACGAACTCTTTGCATAACCCGTTCGGGCAATCTTCATCCGTACTACATTCGATCGTACAAAACGCCGGACTACCCTGGAACTTACCGCAAATGCGTGTTTCACACTGAAGCTGATTTCCGACCACGCAGCTCGTTTTCGTCTGGTCTGTTGCCGACGAGCATTGCTGCATAAAGGGGTCGTCATTATCAATCGTGCAACTTGCGTACAAGTCATCGGTACATGCCGACACCAACAGAAGCGACATCAGCGCAAAGGACACCAATATCCATCGCTGCGCAAGCTTTGGCCATTGTGGCATAGAGGACTCCATTAAGAAAAGAATAATTTTACACAACAAACACGCCCTAGAATGCCTCCGACTACCGGACTTCGTCAAGGTCGCATTACTATCGCCCCGACGAGTCTTTTGACGGTGCCTCTTTATCAAAAAGAAACATAGCACACATGGATGTCGTAATACGCACTTTCACATAAAAAGCCGGTCTCTCCATGGTGCGAAGAAACCGGCTTTTTATTCATATAGCAAGTGAAGCAGCAGACTTAAATTACATGCCTTCTTCGGCATCTTCTGCTGGTTCGCTATCTTCGGCCAACTCGCCTTCGGTAGCGTCTTCTTCAACAGCTACGGCTTCGTCGACTTCTTCTACTTCTTCAACAGCTACAGGCTCTTCTTCAGCCTGCTCAACAGCTGCTTCAGTGTGAACTGCATCAGGGGTTGGTTCATTGCTGCTGCAGGCAACTGCGAAAGACAACGATACTGCACACAATGCGATCAAAAGCTTATTAAACATCGTAACTCCTCACCATTCGAGGTTGGATTAACAACCCAGCCAGATAAATTTCCGTACCTTCTGAGCCTAACTAATCGTTTCCTCCTCCCACAATGGGAGAACGAAATTCATACCGTACGCTTTAAGTTATTACACACTTATTCTGATTCATTCAACTTCTGTCGACGTTTCAGAACGGGTTCCACCATAAAGCGCATCCTTCACTTACCAAAACTCATCAAAATGTCCAGAAACATATCGTGCATTTTTGTATCTTTTATTCCCAACTTTCTTATTTATTGTGGATTTTGACGCTTACTTCCCAAAAACTCCCCGGTTCATCCCATACACGCTGTGCCCGTTACCGGACTTTCATCCCTCATGTCCGACATGCTAACCTGCACTCGATTTGATTTTTCTTTCCTACACATATTGCGTCAGCTTTAATATTTTTGCATTCAAATAGGTGCTCTCATGACAGTCAAACGTTGGATTTCTACTGGAATTATGGCTGCGGTCCTGTCCACAGCACCCGCAACGCTTCTACTCCCGTCCGCCTTTGCTCAATCAGCCACAGAAAAGTCCGCACCAAAAGCAAAGACCGACGCCGCAAAAAAAACCGGCAACAATCCACTCTCCTCCGAACACACACTTCTTCTACAGGCAGAAGAAATCTCCGAGACCGTCGGTCAAATCCGTGGACTCAAACTCAAGCACTCCTTTACAAAGGGCGTAAAAAACCGCGACGAGCTCCGCGCCGTTTTGCTCGAAAAGCTCGATGATGACGTTTCGGACATCGAAATTGAAAACGAATCCAACGTCTTTAAACGCCTGGGGATCTTTGGGCCCGAGGTAAATTACAAGAAAATGATGATCGATATGCTCACCGAGCAAATCGCCGGATTTTACGATCAGCAAGAAAAAGAACTCTATATTATGGAAGGGATCCCGCTGGACTTGCAGCGCCCCGCCATGGCCCACGAGATCTTTCATGCCATCCAGGATCAGCACTTCGACATCGGAAAAATGCTCAGCCCCTTTAGTAACGACGAAAATGGCGACTTCGCACTCGCCCGCATGGCACTCATTGAAGGCGACGCGACCGTTCTCATGATCGATTTTTCGCTCTACGAATCCGGAATGCTTCCACAAGAAGGTGCAAACGGCATCGCCGACATCCCCATGCTCGCTGCCATGATTATGGAACTTGGTTTTGATGACGTCTCCGCCATGGAACAAATGCTTCCCACCGCCCCCGGCGGCGAAGCTACCGAAATGCCATCGGTCGCCGACAGCGTACTGGCCAGCACACCCCTGTTTATCCGCGAATTGCTGCTATTTCCCTACATCGGCGGCATGCGCTTTGTGATCATGACCCGAAGCGGCCGGCAGTGGAGCGATGTCGATAAAACCTATCTCGATGCACCGGTTTCCTCCGAACAAATCATGCATCCCAATCGCTTTCTCGAAGGTGACCAGCCCACACTCATCGCCTACGATCCCACTGCGGCACTCGACGGATACAAAGCGATCTATGACACCGTTTTTGGCGAATTCCAGACGCTTCTGTGGCTGAAAACACATCTCGCTTCGCCCGCGCTAGCCAAGCTCCCCCACCCCACCATCACGGCCGCCGATGCAGCAGAAGGCTGGGGCGGAGATCGCCTCATGGCCTTTGAAGACGCCCAGGGCAACGTGCTCACCACGCACCTGTCATCCTGGGATACCGTTAAAGACGCGACCGAATTTTTCGATCTCCAAAAACACATTCTCCAACAACGTTTCCCGGACGCAACGCTCACCGTCGCCAACGGCGAACACGGCCGCTCGCTGTGTATTCAACACCAGAACAACGAGCGTGCCGAGCGCATCTATCTCGAACAATGGGGCGACATGATTTTGCAGATCGAAGGCGCACCCTCCACGCTCGATGCCAACGGTCACGAAACCAATCCGACGACCTACGTACTTCGCGAGCGCATCTGGAAAACCTTTCGCCGCACGCCCTTCGACACCGTCTACAAACAACGGCTCGAGCAGGCGCAAAAATAATCCGGCGTCAAACATTCACCGAATCCGGCCGAGCACATCAAACGCATTTTCATAGTGCGTAACCTCCGCCGGACTCACCCCAAGATTTACCGCAACGACGTCAAACCGACATACAACATGTCGAATCTCATGTTGTTGAAGAAACAAAAGCGCAAGAGCACTCAGCTTCTTGCGCTTTTTTGCGGTCACCGCTGCCGCCGGCGAGGCACGCCGCGTACTGCGCCGGGCCTTTACTTCGACGAACGCCAAAATCTGCGTTCTCCCAAGCCCGCGCACAACATCACGCTGCACGATCAGATCAATTTCACCGACCTGCGTCGTGTAGTTGCGCGCAACGATCGTCCATCCCTGATCCTCCAGATAATCGGCCGCCGCCTGCTCCCCAAGCCGGCCGGTATCTGTGTTCGCCGTCTTTCTGGTGATCTTTTTATCGTTCTTTTTTCGTTCGTCGCTCGCATCCGTCTCATTCGAACCTTCAAAATTGCGATCCGTCATCAGTCTGCTCCTTTTGAAAATATCGTCTCTGCCCATGAATCCCGCAGATCTGTTATCGTCAAAAGCCAACCGATCGTTGCCGCCTATTTTGAAATCCTTTGAAAACTTTCGCTCTACGCGTGGCTCACGCTACTTTCTCAGGCGATCGATATGCTCACGAACGCCGCCAAATGACAGGCGATGGATGATGCACGGGCCATGTTCTACGATCGCTGCGCGGTGCGCCTTGGTTGGATAACCCTTGTGCTTCGCAAAACCGTATTCAGGCCAGATCCGATCATGTTCTTCCATCATCCGGTCCCTGGTAACTTTCGCCAGAATACTCGCTGCCGCAATATGCAGGCTGCGGCCGTCGCCTTTTACGACCGTTCTTTGGACAAGATCGGTATGAATCGGCCGATTTCCATCGATAAACACACAGTCTGGCATGACCGTCAGCTTTTCACAGATCTCTTTCAATGCCAGTTCCATGGCACGAATCGTCGCCTGCAAAATATTGATCTCATCGATCGTCGTATGTTCAACCGCCACGATCGAATACGCACGCGCGTTCGCAAGAATCGCATCAAACGCACGATCCCGCCGGGCGGCCGTCAACTTTTTGGAATCATCCAACGTCAGCAACCAGGCAGGCGAGAGATCGTTGAGATCAAGTACGACCGCTGCGGCTGTCACCGGGCCGGCCAGCGGACCACGGCCAGCCTCGTCAATGCCCACAACCAGCGACAATCCGTTGGCCACACACCAGTGCTCGATCTCACGAACCGGCTCATTGCCGGCAACTTCCAGAATTTCCTGCTGACTCAATGTTATGCCTTACACACTACGATCTGACTCTTTTTACTCGCGCTACGAAATACCGTCTCAAACTTCTCGGTGTGCCCGGCCGTCAACTGCTGGCTCAAATCGCTCAGCCACAAGGAACGCAACAAACCGGTCTTTGCCGGGTCGGAATTGACGTGCATCGCAAGCGCCAGCGCCAGGATCACTACGCGTTCCTCTGCGCTTCGCGTGCGACTCCACATCTGCATCTGATCAGCGGTCAATCCGCCGATTTCCAGTACACCGTTATTCGTCAGTACAACTTCCGAAAACCGCTCACTCAACACATGCCCACAGATCTTTGCCCACATCTTCTGGGTCGCGCCGTCCAACTGACCGCCGCTCCACAATCCTGCAAGCTCCGCAACTTGGCGAAGGCGCTGAAACGCGGTCAATTCCGCGCCCTTTTCAACCGGCGCATCTTCAATTTCCGCAACCAACACATCCGCGCTGCCATCTGCTCCGGTCGACTCCTTTGCGAACTTCTCGCGGATCTCCGCCGGATCTGCGCCCAGGCTCTGCAGATCGTTTTCCAACTGATAGGAGTTCATCACGTATTCCGGAAGTTCCGCGCGCCGGGCATGCAACGACTTTAGCTCGTGCTGCATTTTGTCGGCTTTCTCACGTCCCTTTTTATGCTGCGGATTACTTTCCAACTGCTTGAACTGTGCTTCCAGCCGCTCGATCACGCTCTGCAGTTTCGCTGCCCGGGGAACTTTCGTGCTCAATTCCTCCAGATCGCTAATGCCTGCATGAATCATGATATGATCGATCTCTTCCAAAAAATTGATCTGATCTTCACGAACCTGATTCAAACGTCGTCGAATCGACTCCAGCCGCACCTGATGAACCGACGCACTGCCCAGATCGTTGAAATACGCGAGTAGCGTCCAGCAAATCATGCCGGCGCCGATCACGTTGACCATCGACGCCACACACAGGGTCGGCGGAAAGATCACGCTCACCGCGATCGACGCCACCACGACCGCCACGCCTAACAAAAACATCGGCGAACGATACGGTTTATCCGGAACGTTGAGCGTAATCTGGCGACGTTCCGAATCTTCTTCCGACAACAACCGGCCGATCTGCTGATCGAATTCATCGAGCTGACGTTCCTGCGTTTCCAGCACTTCGAGCTCTTCACTCGTAATGTCTGGAAGCGTCATGCTGGCCAATTTCGCACGTGCGCGCTCGAGTTTATCACCGACTTCGGCATAATCGCCCAGTGCACGTTGCGTCTGCTCAAGATGTAGCTCCAACGATTGAATCGAATCCTCAATCGTTTCCACTTCCAGCGCCTGGCGGTACATCCCGATAAGTTCCGGAACGCGTGGATCGTCTTTCGTAGCCGCCGGCTTTGCTGCAGCCGGCGGTTCTTCAAAGCGCCACATATTCAACGCCAGGAACACGCCGTTTTCCGGTAATTTCAGCAATTCTTTCAGCGCACGCTCAACATCCTCAACACCGCGCGCAATATCCTGAAAAACACCACCATTTTGCTCGCGCTGCAAACGCAACGCCCAGCGATCGCCTTCGCGAATCAACCGAAAACGCTGCCCCTGCGGGCTGGCCAACACAACGACAATCGTCGCTTCGTCCGCACTCTGAACGGATTTTTGCTGTTGCGCACTCATATAGCGTGGATACAACATGCTGATCAGCAAATCCTGAACTTTTTCAGCATCCACCCCACGCGGCAAATCCAGCAGCGTAAACTCCGCCTCCGGATTCAGGCGAGTCGGTTTGTCGTACCCCCAAATTCCCTGAAAGATCACTTCACGAAGTTGCATATTCGCGCACACCCGAATAAATCCTGCCAGCCAACCA
Organism: Lujinxingia vulgaris; assembly: GCA_040394315.1. Taxonomy (GTDB): domain Bacteria; phylum Myxococcota_A; class Bradymonadia; order Bradymonadales; family Bradymonadaceae; genus JACCWM01. The sequence continues at coordinate 4,840 of JBEBSM010000068.1, read as the reverse complement.
ATGGTTCTGTCCCATCATAGTTTGCAGCATGCCGAACGGTAAACGTCAAAAAGCCCGCGTTGGATAAACACGGGCTTTTTGATTACCGAAAAGCTTTGTTGTGCCGCGAAAGTCGGGCTCAAACGTCCCGCCTTCATAAACCAGCGCATACAGTCCCCAGATCGCGGGGACTGCTGGATTTTCAGGTCCCCTTGCGCTCACGCTTGGTGCGAATTCGAGCGCTTTTGCCCGAAAGGTTACGCAAGTAGTAAAGCTTGGCACGACGCACGCGACCGATCGAAACGACTTCGATCTTCTCGATGCGTGGGCTGTGAACTGGGAATACACGCTCTACGCCAATGCCCGAGGACACTTTGCGCACAGTCATGCTTTCCGATACGCCAGCACCGTTGCGTGCGATCACAACGCCTTCATAAATCTGGACGCGCTCTTTTTCGCCTTCGCGAATCATAAGGTGAACGCGAATCGTGTCACCAGCCCGAAAGTGAGGATGGTCCTGGCGCTTTTGCGCGGCTTCGAGCTTCTTAATCATTTCCATTACGGTTCTCCGTGAGACGCTAACAGGTCAGGCCGATCGCCACCGAGGCATTCGCACCGACCGTGGGGATCATTGCATTATTCAATTCATAGTCAGCCCAAACGCTTCGGGCAGATAGCTGCTTCCAACCAATACTTCAATTTGGGCCGGAAAGCCAAGACGCGAATAGGTAGCACCGCATCTATTTAAATTCAAGTCATTTTAACCTAAACTCTTGCCACTTTCTCAAGTCTTCGCAGCCCGCGTGTTGTACAACGCGAACAATTGTTGCACAAGAGCAGGTAATTATGATTCGGAACACCACCGGTTCACAAGCTTACAAGGATATTTCATGGCACAACCCACCTCCTCTTCACGCACCGTTCATCTTCCGCCATTCCCACCCGGCGCACGCATTCTAGTTACCGGTGCGGCCGGCGGCCTTGGCCAACACCTCACCCGCCGCCTGCGAGAACTCGGCTATCTCGTGCGCGCACTCGATCGCCTACCACGTCCCTCGCCCGCTCATCACTCGCCTACCGTCCTCGAAACCGACGAAGAAACCGACGACTTAGCCCACCTGCTTGAGTGGATCCATTTCGACTACGTGCCCGGCGACGATCTCGATCCCGTCACAAAGGATTGCGTCGCCGTTATTCACGCCGCAGCCAACGTCAGCCTGTCCGAGTCGTTTGCAGAACTTCGCGACGACAACGTAACGTTCGTCGAAGAACTATACGCCGCAGCCACACGCGCAAACGCCGAACACTTCGTGCACATCAGTTGCGCCTCGGTTTACCGCGCAGATCACGGCGTCCACACCGAAGACAGCGATGTCGAAGGCTTCAACGGCTACGAGCAAACCAAAATCGCAAGCGAAATCGTCTTAACCAAGCACGCCAACAAGGCAGACATCCTGCCCTACACGATTATGCGTCCCGCCCTGCTCTACGGCCCAGGCTGCACCAGCATGGCCGCCAGCATGGTCACCCTGCCTGCAATCCTCAAGGGCATGATCAGCTATTTGCCCGGCCTGAGCGGCGGCCCCCGCACCAACTGGTGCCACATCGAAGATGCCTGCGACGCCGTGATTACCGTCCTCGGCTACCCCCAGGCGTTTGGACGATGCTTCAACGTCGCCGACAACTCAGCCCTCAGTTTTGGCGAAGTACTCACAGCCATCGCACATGCCTATGGCCTGGAAGTCGGACCATCCGTTCCCTTTCCAAACGCCACGATCCTCTCGCTCGTCACACCGTTCATTAACAACGAATCATCCTTTGATCTCGGCCGCAAGCTCCTGCGCCAGGCATGGCGCCGCGTCCAGGCTCGCCACAGCCTGCACAGCCCGCTACGCCCCAGACTCGATCGCAGCGCCCTCTTTTATGTCGGTGACGACTCCATCGTACTTGCCAACGAACTCCAAAAACTCGGCTGGGAGCCACGCTACCCAAATTTCCAACGCGGCATCGTCGACACCATCCGCTGGTACCAGGAACAGGGCTGGGTTCCACGCTTTGATCACTTAAGCCAGGTCGAATTGCTCGACGCCAATCGCCCGCCCGGCATCACCTACGCCGAGGAACTCCACGGCTCGGCCAACATCATTACGCCACTCAACGGCCACGCCGAGCGCAAACCGGCCAACAGCCGTCCGCTCCACGGCCACTGCTCCGCAGCACTCAAGCTCGAACTCGAATGGCCCACCATGCCCCGTTTTATGGCCGTCACCGAAGGCCACATCAACGGCACGATCACCATCGAAGGCGTCGTCGAACAAGCACAGCTCCAGGGCATCGCAAAGATCCGTTTGTTACCGCCCTTCGAAATGACCTACGAATTTGGATTTCTCGACAAAAACCAACAGCCACACCGATTCAAAGGCAACCGCAAAGTTGGCGGAATCCTCCCGCTCCGCACACCCAGCCGTCTCGATGGCCACGTCATCAACCACCGTGGAGAGTGCATCGGCACGCTGGTCGTGCACACAGAACTTCCCAACAACGTATTTCCACGCGTCACCGCACTGCTCAAATCCTGATCGTTTACGCACAGATTACGCACAGAAACAGTAAACGACCCAGAACTTTTCTTCACGGATGTACCCATGTCAGTTTGCAACAATCCAGCCATCAGCCAGCCTTCAAGCTACGATATTCGTCCCACGATTTTTCAAGACGCCACCCCCGAACAATGGAATAGCTGGCACTGGCAGCAACAAAACCGCATCCGCACACTCGAAAGCCTGCGCAAGATCATCGATCTAACCCCCGAGGAACGCGACGCTTTTGAGCAAAGCAGCGCACTGTTCCGCGTCGCCATCACCCCGCACTACGCAGCCCTCATGCAGGCCCACAACCCAAACTGTCCGGTGCGCCAACAGGCCGTCCCCCAACCCGGCGAACTCACCACCTACCCCTTCGAGCTCGAAGATCCACTCGCTGAAGAAGCCCACATGCCCGTGCCCGGTATCACCCACCGATACCCGGACCGCGTGCTATTTTACGTCAGCCACAACTGCCCCATGTACTGCCGCCACTGCACCCGCAAGCGAAAAGTCGCCGACCCCACAACCGCCGCCGCCCGCTCACAACTCGACATCGGCATCGAATACATCGCCAACACCCCGACCGTTCGCGACGTCCTCATCTCCGGCGGCGATCCCCTTACCTTGAGCGACGAGCGCCTGGCCGATCTCCTCCACCGCGTCCGCGCCATCCCCCACGTCGAAATCCTACGCATCGGCAGCCGCAACCCGGTCACCCTGCCCCAGCGCATCACCCCCGAACTCTGCAAAATCCTGCGCGACGTGCGCCCCGTTTACTTCCACACGCACTTCAACCACCCCGATGAGCTCGGCCCCGACGCCACCCGCGCCCTCGACATGCTCCTCGACGCCGGCTGCGTCCTCGGCAACCAGATGGTTTTACTCAAAGGCGTCAACGACGACCCCGAAACCGTCCTCACCCTCAACCGAAAACTCCTCCAACACGGCTGTCGCCCCTACTACATCCTGCAATGCGACATGTCCCAGGGCATCACCCACTTCCGCACGCCGATCTCCACCGGCCTCAAGATCATGGATCACCTCCGAGGCCGCATCGGCGGCATGGGCGTGCCCCACTTCGTCGTCGACCTGCCCGGCGGCGGCGGCAAAATCGAGCTAACCCCCGACTACATCACCGACCGCCGCCCCGGCCCCCACGGCCAGATCATCACCTTTCGCAACTGGAGCGGCGAAACCTTCGAGTTCGTAGATGTCGAATAACCCCCGTTCCTACAAACTCCTCATCACCCTGATCGTCGCCTGCGCCACACTGCTCGGCGCAACACCATCCGCCAACGCCTGGGTAACCTTCGCAGGGAACTACAGCCCAGAACCCGCCGGCACCACCCACGTTTTCGGCTTCGAACTCTGGCACGAATACCTGCGCCCCGACGAAAACCAGCGCTACCTCTTCAACCTCAACCTCGGCACCGGCCAGAGCCACGGCTCCTACATCCTCGAAATCGGCGGCCTGCTCAACTTCACAACCGGATACACAACCGGAATCCAGATCTCCGGCGCCATCAACTTCGGCACCGACGTCATGGGCCTCCAGATCGCCGGAATCGCAAACCTCATGCGAAAAGTCCACGGCATCCAAATCGCCCCGCTCAACCTCACCCAGCTCGTAAACGGCCTGCAAATCGGCCTCACAAGCGACACCAAAAAACTAAACGGCATCCAGATCGGCGCCCTAAACTACGTAAAAACCCTGAACGGCATCCAGATCTCCCCCCTCTACAACAGCGCCCAACACCTCAACGGCCTGCAAATCGGCCTCATCAACCGCACCGACGACACCCACGGCCTTCAACTCGGCCTCATCAACCTCTCCCAAAACGCCACCGCCAGCATCGGTCTCATCAACATCTCCGACCACAACACCGTCTCCGCCACCGCCTTCACCTCCGAAGAAGGACTCGCCCAGATCGGCCTGCGCCACGAGCACACCAAACTCTACAACACCTACTTCCTCGGCGCTCACCTCCCCCTCGGCACGTCAACACAACAGAAAGCACGCTTAGCCGTCGGCCTCGGCATCGGCACCCGAATCCCCCTCTCCAACCACTTCGATTTCTCCATCGACACCACCACCAGATGCCTCGTCGCCCCCAAACACCACCCCTCCAACACCCCCTATCTCCTCCAAAAAATCCGCCCCCTCCTCGCCTGGCGCATCACCCAATTTATCGAAATCTACACCGGCCCCCCCCGCCCCCACCAGGGCCACGCCCCCAACAGCGAAACCCACCCCCCCCCCGCCGCCCGCAACCACC